>JBOHCW010000341.1:0-18038 GCA_050725375.1 Actinocrinis sp.
GGCCGGGATCGGCCGGGGCGGCGCGGCATCGTCCGCCGCCGGTCCGGTCCCGGCCGCGCGAATCCGTGCTCAGCCGGTGATCGCGCTGATCAGGCTCACCGCCGCGAGCACCGCCATGATCGCCGCCGCCACGCGCGTGATCACGGTCAGCGGCACGACTTTCAGCAGGCCGCGCCCGCCGACGATCGCGATGCCCGCGACGGCCCACAGCGCGAGCACCGCGCCGACGCCGACCGACAGCGGGTCGTGATACTTGGCGGCCAGGTTCGCGGTCAGGATCTGGGTCAGGTCGCCGAACTCGGCCACCAGGATCACCAGGAAGCCGGTCGAGGCGACCCGCAGGAACGTCGGCTTCTTGCCGGGGGCGATCTCGACGTGCTCGTCGGCGCCCTCATCCCCGGTCTGGTCACCGTGTCGGCCGCGCAGCAGGAGAACGGCGCCGAGCAGGAACAACGCGCCGACGATGGCTTCGAGTGTGCGATGCGGCAGCAGGGCGAGCAGGCTGCCCGCGGCGATGGCCAGGCCCACGTGCACGGCGAAGGCCGCGGCCGTGCCGACGAACACGTGCAGCGGACGGTAGCGGCTGCCGAGCACCAGGCTGGCCAGCGCGGTCTTGTCCGGCAGTTCGGCGAGGAAGACCAGGGCGAAGACGGTCAGGATCAGGAGGGGACTCACGGGCGGGGCTGCCTTCGGGTCGAGCCGCGCCGTTCGCGCTCCCGGGGGGATGCTCCGGCACGGCAGCGGTCGAGTGGACTGCGCTGCGGCCGAAGGTCTCGCCCGGCGTCCTGATCGGACGCCCCGGTTGCCGGGTCCGGGTTCCCGTACGGGATCGCGGACCAGTATGTCGACAGACCGGCGATGCGGGGCTACTCCCCTTCGCTCGGTGCCGAGTCTACCAGCGCCGACGCCCGATCCCCGCATGCCCGGTGGGCGCAGCCCGCCTTCAATGTCCGGTGTTCATCGCCCGGCGCCCGTGCCAGGCGTCCAGTCGTCCGCGCTCACGACTCCGTACTCGCGCCTCCGTACTCGCGCCTCCGTACTCGCGCCCCGGCGCTCAGGCCTTGGGCTTCACGCCCACGCCGCCGTAGCCCCAGTTCTGCGTCGGGTCCGCCTCGACCTCGCCGTCCGGCTGCCACCAGGGCTGCTGCACGATGCCGGGCTCGACCACCTCCAGGCCGCGGAAGAACTCGCTGACCCGCGCCTTGCTGCGCAGCGAGATCGTGGCGTTCGCGCGGTCGTAACTGTGCGACGCCTCCTCGGCCTGCTCGTCCTCCCCCTCGAAGGTCGCGTGCGAGAGGACGAGGTAGCTGCCGGGGACGGTGGCGCCCATCAACCGCTCGACGATCCCGGCCGGGTCCTCGCCGTCGCGGATGAAGTGCAGCACGGCCACCAGCAGGATCGCGACCGGCTGGTCGAAGTCGAGCACCGCGCGCACCTGCGGGTGCTCCAGGATCGAGACCGGATCGCGCAGGTCGCCGTACACGACGGTGGTGTGGCCCGGGTCGTGCCCGGCCAGCAGCGCACCGGCGTGCGCCATCACGATCGGGTCGTTGTCGACGTAGACGACGCGCGCTTCCGGATCGACGGACTGGGCCGCGGCGTTCGTGCTGCCCGGCCCGGGGATGCCGGTACCGATGTCGAGGAACTGGCGCACGCCGTGCGCGGCGAGGTAGCGCACGGTGCGGCCGAGGAACGCGCGATTGGCCCGCGCTATCGCCCTCATCTGCGGAAACACGGCGAGAACCTGCTCGGCGGCGTCCCGGTCCACCGCGTAGTTGTCCTTGCCGCCGAGGTAGTAGTCGTACATGCGCGCGGTGTGCGCGATGCTCGTGTCGATCTCCAACGGGTCCCAACCAGGTGTGAGCAGGTGCGCGACGCGGCGCGGTACGGACTCCGACTCGGACATGCGCGCCTCCGGGCACTGGAGAATACGGGCACTGTTCCGGCACTGATCGTAACGGATGGGGCGGGGATTGTGGCGTGGGGCTGTTCCGGCGCAGGTGAGGGGCGCATTCGGGAGCGCCGGCGGCGCGTGGGAGCGCGGACACGTTTGGCTTCCCGCTCAGGGGTACTCGCTGCGGGCGCGCCCGGCCGGCGTCGCAGACCGCTGGTTCGCGCCCCACGTCGCGCCAACGCGAGGCGCCGGCCGGGTCGACACGTTCACCGGCCCGATCGGTGACACGTTCGGCGCATGCCCACCGGGACCGACCGGGCATCCGAGTGAATCCCCAGTCGATCCTCAAGCCCGGGGAACCTTTCGGCTCCCGCGGCACTCTGGATGAGTGTGGAGCAGGAACCGGAACGGCGGGAACAGGAGGGCGACGCCGTCGACGCGGACACAGCACAGTTGGTGCGCGAGGCCCAGCGCGGCGACGAGTTCGCCATGGCCCGCCTGCTGGCCGTGCTCGCGCCGTACGTCGGCCGACTGTGCGCGCCGATCGCGCTGTCCGACGGCGAGGACGCCACCCAAGAGGCCCTGATCGCGGTCTTCCGCGGCCTGCGCTCGGTCCGCGACCCGCAGGCCGTGTACGGCTGGGTGCGGGTGATCGCGGTCCGCGAGGCGATCCGGGTCGTCCGCCGCCACGGCCGCGAGGCGCCCGCCGAACTCGCGGACCTGCCGGCGCCCGGCGACATCCACGCGACGGTGCACGTGCGCGATGTGCTGGAGCGGCTCAGCCCGGAGCATCGGGCGATCCTGGTCCTGCGCGAGGTCGAGGGCCTGGACGAGCGCTCGGCGGCGCGACTGCTGGGCATCTCGCTCGGCACCGCGAAGTCCAGGCTGCATCGGGCCAGGGCGCGTTTCAAGGAGGCGTGGTCGGCATGACCGATTCGCAGAGCACGTTTTCCCCCGGCAACGACGACGGCGGCGGCGGCGACATCGGCGGCGGGTCGGCTCAAGTCTGGCCGATCGCGCACTTGGACCGGGTGCGCCGGATGCGGGTGCTGGCGGCCGGCGTGCACGCCCCGTACGCCGAGGGCCGGATCGACGCGCCCTTCGAGACGGTGTGGGCGGCGCTGGCCGATCTCGATTCCAGCATTCCGCTGATGGTCACCGACGTGCGCACGTTCCGCGTGACCGAACGCGGCGACGACAGCAGCCCGGCGGTTGCCGCGGCCCGCGGCCTACTCGGCCAGCGAGCCCGTTTCGAAGTCGCGCTGGACGACGGCTGGTGCGTCATGCGCAGCCGCTTCGTGATCGGCGGATTCGCGGCAGAGCCGGACGGCGACGGGACGCGCTTCGCGGCCTGCGGCGGCCTGCGCGGCGCGGCGGCCCGACTGTCGGCGGCAGTGATCGGCGAGCGGGGAGCGCAGCGGATGGTCCGAAGGATGAAGCAACGCTGCGAGGCATCGCGCGGCGAGTGGTAGCGCAGCGAGGGGCCATGGACGGGCGACGCCGCGGCGCCTCGATCGGTGCCCTAGCAGGCCCCTGGTTTCGGCATGTCGACCTATTGGCAGACCACGATCGCGCCAGCCATCGCTTCGTCATCGACGTTCGCCGGCATCGCGGCGCGGCGCCGCCGTCGATCGTCCATTCAAATGCTCCTGGCGCGCGACCCGATGGCCGGTGCGCAGCTCGCAGCGCTGCCAGATCGCGGTCGCTGCGCAGGTGAAGCGGTCACTGTGCAGGTGAAAGGGCATTCGGGCGTGCGGGCAGGCTGTGCGGGCTATCGCACAGCATGGAACCGCGAGCTCGCGGCGTGAACCACGGGCTCGCAGCCCCCTGACCCCGCTCGGTCAGCTGATCATCAGCTTGGTCTCGCCCCCTGCCGGGCGTCCGCGCTGAACGACCTGATCGCGTCGGCGACGGCGCCGGGCTGTTCCAGCGGCGCTATGTGGCCGCAGTCGGCCAGCACGTGCGACGTCAGCTGGTCGGCCTGTGCGATCGGACGGCGCGCGGCGCTCGCCGGCGCCACAGGGTCGCGATCCCCGTAGAGGGCGAGCGCGGGCACGGTCAGCCGCAGCCTGCGGTAGTGCCCCATTGCCAGCAGCCTGATATCGCGCGTCACGAACCTGCGGTGCAGCAGCTCCCCGGCACGCGCGCGGGCGGGCTCCTGCAGCTTGCGGGCGAACGATGCGATCAGCTCCTCGTCGAGCCGTGCGGGGTCGGCGGACCAGTGCCGGATCAGCCGGCGGGTGAACCAGGGCGCGCGGGTCAGTACCAGTCGGCCGAGCATGACGTGTTCGAACGCGAACGTGTGCCAGAACCGCCATGCGTTCGGCAGGCTCTCGCGCTTGAGCCGCCACGGGTGCACCGCGCCGACGATGATCAGCGCCCGCACACGTTCGGGCGCGGTGAGCGCGAGTTCGTATCCGATCCAGCCGCCCCAGTCGTGCCCGACGAGCGTGAACGTCCGCACCCCGAGGACGTCCAGCGCGGCGAGGACGTCGGCGGCCAGCCTGGGCGTGCTGTAGCCGTCGCGCGGGGCCTGCGAGCGGCCGAAGCCGCGCAGGTCGAGCCGGATCACCCGGAACTCGTCGGACAGCAGGCCCGAGACGCGGTCCCAGATCCGGGAGTCGAACGGGAAGCCGTGCAGCAGGACGAGCGGCGCGCCGGAACCCTCGTCACGCACGTACAGTCGGACGCCGTCCACCTCGATCATCCGGTCGGTGCCGGTCTCCGTGCGCAGACCGTCGCCGGCGGCTATGCCCGTGTCCGCAGCCATGTCGTCCCTCCTCGATATCGGTTGTCGTACAAGAGGAGGACGAGACACGGCCGAACGTTCCCGCGACCGAGAGAGATTTCCGGTGGTTCTGAGCGTCAACCGGGCGGACGCCTTGGCCGACGCCACCGCGGACTGCCGATAAGCGATCGCGGCCACCGCTTCGGATCAGGCGAGCAGCTTTCGGAAGATGACCTCTCTGGGAGTGAACCCCATTCGGTGTTCGTAGAACGGCATGGAGGTCGGATTGTTGAGGTCGGTCTCCAACGTGAGCACCTCGGCGCCCTGCTCGACCGCCCACTGCTCGGCGGCCGCCATCAGCGCGGTCCCCAGGCCCGATCGGCGGTATGACGCGGCGACGGCCAGCGCGTCGATGTGCACCCTGGCGCGTCCGAAATCGCTCTGCACCTGCCAGGCCGCGGACGGGAGCGCGGGCAACAGCCGCGCGGTCAACGTGCCCGCCACCTCGCCGTCCACGTCGGCTACCAACGCGAGCACGGCGGGATCGTCGGCGAACATCGCGGCGGTCTGCTCGATCCGTGCCACCAGCCCGTCGGAGTCCGGCTCCTGGGCGGTATCGGGATTGAGCCGGGCGAAGAAGCGGCCGCTCTCGCACCACAGGCGAGCTTGGCCGGCGGCGTCCGCAACTGTCATCGAGCGCACAACAAGTGGCATGTCCTGCATTATCGACCGTCTCCGAGGTCCGGGCGCGGCAATCGGTTCCAAGCAGGTCAACGCTCGGAAAATCCGTGTCGCTTCGAAGCATCGCCGCCGCGAGGAGATCGGACGTTGACATTCGTTCGAACGCGTGTTCTATACTCAGGCATGCGATGGGCGGGCCAGGTGGTCAACGACTCCGGGGAATCGGACGATGAGCAGGGCCGGCTTGGGCAACTTGGGCTGTTCGGGCACGGCGCGGTGGCACGCACGTTCGACACGCCGGAGTTCCGCGGCGTGACGTTCTACGAGGTGCATGCGAAGTCGGTGCTCAATCACGTGCCGGGCAACTCGTTCATGTTCTCTTGGACGGTCAATCCGTACCGGGGATGCACGCACGCGTGTAAGTACTGCTTCGCGCGTAACACGCACACGTACCTCGATCTCGACGCCGGCCACGACTTCGATTCGCGGATCGTGGTGAAGGTCAACGCGCCGCAGGTGCTGCGCCGCGAACTGGCCCGCGGCTCGTGGGGGCGTGAGCACGTGGCGATGGGCACGAACGTGGACTGCTACCAGCGCGCCGAGGGGCGCTACCGGCTGATGCCGCAGATCATCGACGCGCTCGCGGCGGCCGACACGCCGTTCTCGATCCTGACGAAGGGCACGCTGATCCTGCGCGATCTGCCCGCGCTGCGGCTGGCCGCCTCACGCGTCGCGGTCGGCCTTAGTTTCTCGGTCGGCTTCGTCGACGAGCGGTTCTGGCGCGCCGTCGAACCGGGCACGCCCAGTCCGCTGCGCCGTCTCGCCGCGGTGCGGACACTGAGCGAATCAGGACTCGGATGCGGCGTGCTGATGGCGCCGATCCTGCCGTACCTGACCGACTCGCCGTCGCAGCTGCGTGCGACGGTCGAGGCCATCGCGCGGGCGGGGGCACGCTCGGTCACTCCGCTGGTGCTGCACCTGCGGCCGGGCGCGCGCGAGTGGTATCTGCGGTGGCTGACGCAGGACCACCCCGACCTGGTCGACCGCTATCGCACGCTGTATCGGGGCGGCTCGTACGCCGCGAAGCGGTATCAGCACCGGATCACCGAACAGGTCGGTGAATACGCACACGAATTCGGCATCGGACGGCGCGCGCAGCGCTTGCCCGGCTCAAGCGAGCGCGGGTCGTCCGCCATCGAGTCACCTGAGCGGTCCGCGCCGTCCGCGCCGTCCGTGGGTGGCGATCAATCGCCTGATCACTCTGCCGGCCACTCTGCCAGCCACTGCCCCGGCAACTCCCCTGCGCATCCTCCGGTAGCTGCGCACGAGCAGTTGCGGCTCCTGTAGGTCCGTGGCCGCGCCGCCGCACCGGTGATCGTCGCGGTGTCCGTGCTGTGCACGCTCGGCGAGCCCGTGTACACGGGCAGCATCACCGCGTTCGTCGCCGCCGCCGCGCCGTCGAACGTGCTGGGCCGGGCACTGGGCCGGCCTGCAGTTCTCCACCGGCCTCGGCCTCACGCTCTCACCCGCCGTCATGACCGCACTGGCCGCCCACGGCCCCGCCGCTCTCTGGCTGCCCCTCGCCGCTGACCCGCGAGGTGAGGATGAAAACTCCTCAGTGCTTACGGCGGCCGAAGGCGTGGGCCATGTTGACCAGGGCGATACCGCCCCACGCCACGGCGATCGCGCCGACGCTGCCGTGACTGGTGCCGGCCACGATCCCGGTGACCGGGATGCCCGCGATCAGTGAGGCGACACCGATCCAGCGGCCCTCGGTAGACCCGTCCGGCTGGCGGCGCTGACGCGGCGCGTTCGGCTGAACGGCGTTCACCTGCATCTGCATCGCGCTCAGCTGTGCGGCGCTCACCCGTGCGGCGATCTCGCGCTCGACCTTCTCGGCCAGCGAAGCGGCGATGGCGTCCTCGTACTCCGGGCCGAGCTCCCGACGCGCTGCCAGCGCGGCGGCGATTTCTTGCGGCGTCAGTTCGGCGGCAGTCATGGCAGAACTGTAGCGCGATATAACGCGTCTCAAACAGCGTGGGAACCCCCTTGTCCCGCCGTCACGGAGGTGTTCACGAACGCCCCACGGGCTCTGTGCGTGAGATCGTCACAAGCGCACCATTTCGCGTCGGTCGGATGATTTCCCGCGGTTCACCGTCGCGGGCGCACGACCTCGGGCCTTGCCGCTAAAGTCATGGCCATGGCGTGGGGTTCGAGGGGACAGGGCATTGACGCGGCGGCCGGCGGCCCGCGCGCGGACCGTGTCGCGTGGCCCGAACTACGTGGTCTGATCGCGAGCCGGGTGCCCGAGCCTGTGCTGCGCCGCCTCGCCTACGTTCCGGCAGACCGGCTCGCGCCGCTGCGTCCGCAACTCAAGGCCCTGCGTACCGAGCTGCGCGCCGCGCTCAAGACGAACGACCGGGTCGCGCACGACGAGGCCTACGGCCAGCTCGCGCCGCTGTACCTGGCCGGGGTGCTGTGTTCGGGCGAGCCGGCCGAGGCGCTGGACTGGCTGACCAGCCCGGTGCTGCGCGACGCGGCGTGGCAGCATCCTGACGGCGCGTCGCGTGAGCCTGAGATGCGCCGGATCCTGTTGGCCCTGCTGCTCGAACACCGCGACGGCGCCTGGCAGCGCGACCTGGCCGGGCGCCTGGCCCAGTGGCTGCCGGCCGGCGGCGACCCGCGCCGCTGGGAGCTGGTGGACGGGCTGGCCGCCTGGTCCGGCGCGCGGCCCGCGGCCAGCGACGGGTACGTGGTCGGCTGGGTCAAACGCGGCTCCGAGGTGCATCGCGACCACCTGCGCCGACGGCTCGACGTGCGCGAGTGGTTCGCCGAGCAGGGCTGGCGGCCACCGGTGCGCCATCACGCGACGCTGGTCGCCTGGCTGCGGGCGCAGCCGCGGTTGCGGGAACTGGTGCCGCGCCTGTTCGACGTCGCCGACATCGGCACCGAGTTCGACGATGAGGACGCCGACCGGGTCGGCGCGCAGAACGAGTGGGCCTTCGCGCTGGCGCTGCTGGCCGACGAGGCGACCCTCGATCGCGGCGAGCTGATCGACCTGTGCCTGGCCAAGCTGCTGCGCGGCGACCGGCCGGGCAACCTGCGCGGCTTCGTGCTGCTGATCGAGCGGCTGGCGCCGGGAGCCGACGAGATCGCGGCGCGGCTGGCCACGTACGTCGCGCTGGCCGGGCGCGGCGCGGGCACCTGCGCGAAGCTCGCGCAGGGCGCGCTCAAGGAACTGGACGCCGCCGGACGGCTCGGCTCGATCACGCTGGCCGAGATCTCCAAGGCGGTGCTGGCGCGGCCGGAGAAGAGCCTGGCGGCGTCGCAGTTGTCGTGGGTGGACACCGCGATCCGCCGCGACCGCGGCGCCGCGCCCGAACTGCTGCGCGCCGTCGCCACGGCCTTCGAACACCCGGCGGTCACCGTACAGGAGCGCGCGGTCCGCGTCGCCGTCAGACATCTGAAACACCTCGACACCGACGACGCGGCGCGGCTGCGCGAGGCGGCCGGCAACCTGGACGCGGTGCTGCGTGACGAGGCACTGCGCGTGTTCGACTCGCATACCGGTCCTGAGATGCGCGCCGACACCGGCCCGCCCTTGCGCGTGGCCGCGATCGGTGACGACGGCGGCGGGAACGACGGCGGTGACGGTCCGGGCAAGCACGCGGCGCCGTCCGCGGCCCAGGAGATTCCCGCGACGGTGCCTGCCTACTATCCGCCCGCGCCCGCGCGTCCGGTCGAGGACGTGTGGGAACTGGTCGAGCTGTTCGGCGCGGTGCTCGCGGACGGTGCCTCCGGGCCGCATCAGGACGCGCAGCAGATCGAGCGCGTCCTCGACGCCGTCGTCGCGCAGCACGAACTGGACGCCGAGACGCTGTCCGACGCCGTCGAGCCGCTGGTCGAGCGCTTCCCGGCGCAGGGCCTTGACACCTGGGACCTGCGCGCGGCCGGCGGCGCGCTGCGCTGCCTGCTGCACGCGCTGCAAGGCCGTGACCTGCGCGCGGTCATGGTGATGGACGAGATGTACGCGGGCACCGAGCCGCGCGCGGCCGCGCCGGACTGGGCGCTGCTGTACCGCGTCTACGAGCTCGTGGAGAATCTGGACCGCACCCGCGTGCCCTGCCTGCTGGCCGCGCCGACGCACGGTGACGGCTCGATCGACCCGGACGTGCTGCGGCTTCGGCTGGAGCGCTATGAGCGTTCGAACGCCGAACCGCTGCCGTGCGACCTGGAACAGGCGCTGCTGCGCGTGCCGGTCGAGGACGCCCAGGAGATCCTGGCCGCCTCGCCGCTGCTCGCCACGCGCGCCGGCAAGGAACTGGCCGCGCTGTTCGCCTGGGGCGAGGGCGTGCTGCCGGTGTTCGAACGCTTCGTCATCCGCCGGGCGGCCGGCCGCGACACGGACCCGGCCGGCGCGACTGGCGCGGACGCGGTGCGCGCGCCGCGGATCGCCCCGCGGTTCTCGGCCTTCCACGAGTTGGTGGCGTCCGCGGACCGTCCGCCGTCGCCGATCACCGTGCTGGGCCGGATGCCGGACCCCGACGAGGCGGGCACGTTCGCCCGGGACGGTTCGAGCGCGCAGGCCGGGCTGTGGGCGTCGCAGCTTCCTTACCATCCGGAAGTGGTCGCCGGGCACGCCGTGCCGACGCTGTATCAGCAGGCGAACGATACCGCGCGTGATCGCAATGCCCTGTTGCCGCTGCTCGCGCGCACGGCCGGCTGGCCGGGTCCGGTCGTGCACCTGGCGCTGGCCTACGGCTTGGCCGCCAACCGTGCGGAGAACCGCGCCGCGGCGGTCGACGCGCTGGTCACGCTGGCCGCGCGGGAGCTGTTGGACGCCCGCGCGCTCGGCGCGCTGTGCAGCGAGCTGTGGGTCAGCCGGATGATCAAACCGAACCGCCTGCTGCTGTCCCTCGACGCCGCGGCCCAGTCCGGCGCCGGCCGCGAGGTCTTCACCGTGGTCGCCAGTGCGCTGCCGTCCCTCGCGCCGCAGCCCTCCGTCAGGGGCCTGGCGGACTTGTTGGTGCTCGGCTCGGAGTGCGCCCGCGCCATCGGTATCAGGGAACGAATTCCGGAACTGACCACCCTCGCGGCTCTGGGCCGCCCGGCCCGCGTCGCCGCCGAAGCGCGCCGGCTACGCCGCATCCTCGGCGCAAGCTGAACGGGCGAATCAAGCCCGCACGTATGCATCAGGGAGCAGATTCCGGCGCCAACCACATCGCAGTCCCCTGCCGTCCGGCGCGCTCCGCCGCCGAAGCCCGCCGTTCACGCCTCAGCCTCAGCCTCAGTGCGAGAGTGCGCGTCAGAGCAGTCGCCGACCTGTCACGTCCGTCGCGTGGCAATATGGCCCGCGTGATGATCTCAGCCCACCTGCCCGCCGAATGGCCGTCCGACCAGGAGGCCGGACGCGCCGAGCAGGAACGGTTGCGCCCGCTGATGCGGCCCGACGGCGTCAGCGTCAATGACGTGCGCCTAGTCGCGGGCGTCGACGTGTCCTATGCCAAGGACGAGAGCATCGTCGCCGGAGCGGTCGTCGTCCTCGACGCGCGCACGCGCGACGTCGTCGAAAGCGCGACCGCGATCCGTCCGGTCGAGTTCCCGTACGTGCCGGGTCTGCTGGCCTTCCGCGAGATCCCGGCGCTGCTCGACGCGCTCGCGAAGTTGCGCACCGCGCCGGACGCGATCGTCTGCGACGGGTACGGCCTGGCCCACCCCCGCCGCTTCGGCTTGGCCTGCCACCTCGGCGTGCTCGTCGACGTACCCACCCTCGGCGTCGCCAAGACCGCGTTCATCGGCGAGTACACCCAGCCCGCACCCGAACGCGGCGCATGGTCGCCCCTGATCGACCAGGACGACACGGTCGGACGCGTCCTGCGCACCCAGCCGAACGTCAAACCGGTGTTCGTCTCCACCGGCCACCGCATCGCCCTCGACGTCGCGACCGACCTGGCCCTGAGCCTCGCCGCGCAGTTTCGCCTCCCCGAAACGACGCGCCAGGCGGATCACCTCTCGCGCCGGGTACTCGCCGAGGCCGAAGCGTCCTGAGACCGCGACTCGGGCCGGGCGCGGGCCCCGCAAAGTCCCCCGTGTTCGCGCGAATCGTGAGCCTCCAGCAACCCGGGATGGTCTCGTCGAGCGGGGCGTCGGTGCTTTCCGGCGCAGAGCGGGTAAGCCGTCCACGTGCTTGTAAAGCGGCGGGACGGCGACACCGGCCGGTTGACAGCCGGAAGCTAATGGCACTAGCTTTACGGCTATCGGCAAGAGCCAAGGAGGCCCGGAGATGACCGCGCAGACTTACCCCACCCGGTTCGTGCAGGTCGGCGGCGGACGGATCGCGTACGACGACACCGCCCATCCGGCGTCCGGCTTCGACCAGGCCGCCGCGGCCCTGCCCCTGGTGGTGTGCACGCCGGGCATGGGCGACAACCGCGCCACCTACCGGCACCTGCGCCCGCTGCTGGCCGAGGCCGGCTACCGGGTGGTGACGGTGGACCTGCGCGGCCAGGGCGAGACGAGCGCGGTCTGGGACGACTACTCGATCACCGCGATGGCCGCCGACCTCCTGGCGCTGGTGCGGCAGCTGGACGGCGGCCCGGCGCTGCTGGTCAGCAACTCGTACACCGGCGCCTCGTCGTTCATCGCCGCGGCCGAGGCGCCGGACCTGTTCACCGCGCTGGTGCTCACCTCGCCGTTCGCGCGGGAGCAGGCGCCGCTGTCCGTGCCGATGCGCGCCGCCGTGTTCGCGGTCGCGCACGTCACGACCGCGTGGATCGGCTACTGGTCCTCCGCGTTCAAGACACGTAAGCCGGCCGACCACGCGCAGTCGCGCAAGGCTCTGAAGGCCTCGCTGCGCGAGCCCGGCCGGATGGCGGCGGTCCGCGCGATGATGGCGTCGGACGCGGCGGCGAGCGAGGCCGCCGCGCCGAACGTGCAGTGCCCGGTGCTGACGTTGATGGGCGAGCTGGACCAGGACTTCAAGGACCCGGCGGCCGAGGGCGTGATCGTCGCGGGCATGGTGCCCAACGGACGCTCGCACGTGATCGCCGGCGCGGGCCACTACCCGCAGACCGAATTCCCGCAGGAGACGGCTGACGTGATCCTGCCGTTCTTCAAGGACGCGCTGACCGCCGCACGCCGCAGCGCGTGAGAGCGCAGCGGCGCGTGGGCTGAGGGTGCGTGCGACGAAAAGCGGCCTTACGCCCGCCGGGTCCTATCTCCGGCGGGCGTGAATGTGCAGCCAGTTGCGCTGAGTCGCACAACGTGAGTGGTCGTCGCGTACTGCGAACCCGGCTGCCTCAAGCAGCTCGCTGAGCGGTTCCAGCCGGTGCAGCACGTAATATCGGCGGACGTCTTCTACGCCCGGCAGGTCATAGGGCACGCGCTCCCACGCTTCGCCGTCGCCCTCAGCCACGGCGAGCGACATCTCGCCGCCGGGTCTGAGGACCCTGGCGAACTCCGCGAGCGCGGCGGGAACGGACGGACGCGGGATGTGCAGCAGCGCGGCGGAGCACCAGACCGCATCGAATGCGGCGTCAGCGACCGGTAAGGCAAGCATGTTCGCCTGTACTACTCCTGGCGTGCCTACGGACGCGAGCATCTCGGCGGACAGGTCGAAACCGGTCGCGTTCAGACCGAGCCCGCGCAGCGCCTGCGTGTGGTGGCCGGGTCCGCAGCCGATGTCGGCGACGCGGGAGCCCGGTGCGAGCAGGCCGCGCAGCCGGGCCATTTCGGCCTCCATCCACTGCGGCGTGTTCCCCCACTTGCCCGCGTAGGCGTCGGCGATCACGGCGTAAGCCGCGCGGTTCGCCGCGATCTGACCTGCTTCGTCGTCTGGCTCCAACACGGATCACACCCTACCCGCGGCGCCGGCCGGGGGGATTGGGGCGGCCTGGCAACCCTTTGTCAGGGTTCGCATGTGCGAGACTTCCCGTGTCCGTGCGCCGCCGACAAGAGGATCGTCTGAAGATGCGGATTGCTGTCATTGCGTTCGGCACCCGCGGCGACGTGCAACCCGCGCTCGCCCTCGGGCGCGCCCTGCAGCGGCGCGACCACGAGGTGCGGATGGTCGTGGGCGCGGACTTCGCCGCCGAGGTGCGCCGGTGCGGCCTGGACGCGGTGCTCTCGCCGGTGGACTTCCGCAGGATGCTGACCTCGTCGCGCGGCACGGACATGGTCGAACTGGGCAACGGCGCCGGGTACCGGACCTTCTCGCGCGCGCTCAAGCGGCTGTTCGTGATCAACGGTCCGGCGCTGATGGACAGCGTGTACCGCGCCGCCGCCGACGCCGACGCCGTGATCAGCAGCTTCACCTCGGACGTGTACGCCGTGTCGGTCGCGCAGAAGCTCGGCATCCGGCACATCAGCACCGCGCTGCAGCCGACGCCGGTGGCCACCCGCAGCGGCGCGGCGGCGCCGAGCGCTCCGTTGGCGCGCGAGGAGAGCCTGATCAACTTCGCGTTCCACAAGGCGATGATCGAGCCGTTCGCCTGGCGCACGATGAACCGCACGACCAACGAGTTCCGCCGCGAGGTGCTCGGCCTGCCGAGCCAGAGCCGGCGCCGCTACCAGCGCGCGTTCCGGGCCGCGCCGATCCTGCAGGGCTTCAGCCCGAGCGTGGTGCCGCATCCGAAGGACTGGCCGGCCACGATCCACACCACCGGCTACTGGTTCCTGGACCACGACCTGGGCTGGACGCCGCCGCACGATCTGCTGGACTTCCTCGACGACGGCGAGCCGCCGGTGTTCGTCGGCTTCGGCAGCATGACCAAGCGCGACGGGCCGGCGCTGACCCGGCTGGTGGTGGACGCGGTGCGCGACAGCGGACGGCGCGCGATCCTGCAGTCGGGCTGGGCGCGGCTGGGCAGCGGCGGAAGGCTGCCGGGCAACGTGTACGCCATCGACGACGCCTCACACCGCTGGCTGTTCCATCGGGTGTCCGCGGTCGTGCACCACGGCGGCGCGGGCACTACGGCGGCCGGGCTGCGCGCGGGCGTGCCGTCCGTGATCGTGCCCCACGTGGCCGACCAGCCGTTCTGGGGACGGCGGGTGGCGACGCTGGGCGCGGGGCCGAAGCCGATCCCGTGGGCGAAGCTGACCTCGCACGGCCTGGCGGTGGCGATCCGTCAAGCGACCACGGACCCGGGCATGCGCCAGCGTGCCGCCGACCTGGGCGCGAAGGTGCGAGCGGAGAACGGGGTCGCCACTGCCGTGACGCTCATCGACAGGTACCTGAACGAGCCCTGACGCGTTACGGCGCGCTGTCCGCCTCACGCAGCCAACCGCACCTTACGCACGCGCGTCACCAGCTCTGCTCTGTCTCCACACCGACCAGCAGCAGGTTCTCGCCGTCGACCGCGTAGTGCCGCATCAGGTTCAGGTTCGGCGCGTAGACGTGCACGGAGAATGCGATCCGGTCGCTTTCGCTCGTGACCTCGTGGATGTGCCGTCCGCTGAACGCGCGCCCCTCCCCTGCCGGAAGCGTGCGGACCGAGCCGACGCCGCCGGGCAGCGGCAGCGGCTGTCCGTAGTCGTGCCGGCGGGGCGCCTCAACCGAACGCTCCGTCAGTTCGCCCTCGACCGCGACCATCGCGCCGGACGCGCCGCCGTGGTCGTGCCAGCCGGTGCCGGTGCCCGGCGGCCAGGCGATCAGCCACGCGCGGGTGCCCGGTCCGGCGTCCAATGGCAGCCAGGTGCGCTGGTCGGGCCGCGTGGCCAGGCGTGCGACCAGGCCGGGCTCGGCGGCCAGGCCGCGCGCGCGGGCCAGCAGGTCGGGCAGATCGGGCGTTTCGAAGGGCGTCGGGCTCGCTGAAACGGATGCGGACGTGTCTGAGCGATTCGCGGTCACGGATGACACCTTCTCTATTCTCGAAAAAGGCAGGCCGGTATCGTCACGCGGCGGTTTCCGCTCCGTCGCGCGATACGGGTACCGCAAATAGACGCCCCCTGATTCAGGGTGCGCTGGGATGGTGCGCTGCTACGGGTTGTCGCTGGTACTGCGGCGCGGCCAGCCTGGAGCTGGGGGCGCGGGCCGACACGCCTGACGGCGCCGGCGTCAGACGGTACAGATGGCGCTGGCGTATCGGACTAGGTCCCGATAGGCGCACGCATAGAGGATCTGACCGTTATTCACGATGTTCACGGTACCCAGCCCGATATTCGCACGTCAATTCAACGGGACCCGGGCTTTAGCATCAAACTTGAAACAACTTGTGCCGCATGCCCGCTTGTGCCGCACGCCCGCGACCGGCGCCGGACCGGCACGGACCACGGCGCGGGCGTCGCCGGGGTGAAGCGGCGGCGACCCGGCGGCGGCGCGCAGCCGCGCCGGGACCGGATTGTCAGTGGAGTCAGTTAACGTGCTTGGTGATGTCGAGCTATCGGGTCGTGCCGGGGGCGGCACACAGTCCGGTCGTGCTGCACGTGCCGCACGGATCGCGCCGTGTGCCGGCGGACGCGCGCGCCGCGATCCTGTTGAACGACGCGGCGCTGGCGCTCGAACTGGACCGGATGACGGACACCGACACCGGCCTGATCGCCGCGCGGGCGGCCGAGCTCGGCGCGGCGCGCGCGGTCGGCCCGACCGACGGCGCGGCGTGGATCTTCGAGAACCTCACCTCGCGTCTGGTCGTCGATCCGGAGCGGTTCCCGGACGAGCGCGAGGAGATGCGCGCGGTCGGGATGGGCGCGGTGTACACACGTACGTCGCACCGTGAGCCGTTGCGGCGTGAAACGGCGCTTCCTGGGGGTTCTGCCGAGGATGCGCGGCTCATCGACGCGTACTTCACGCCGTACGCACAGGCCATGACAGATCTCGTCGACGAGCGGCTGGCCGCGACCGGACGCTGCGTAATCATCGACGTGCACTCGTATCCGAGCGTCGCGCTGCCTTATGAGCTGCACGCGGACGGCGTACGTCCGGCCGTGTGTCTGGGCACTGACGCGTTCCACACGCCGGATTGGCTACTCGACGCGGCGCAGGCGGCGTTTCAGCCGGTCGGTGACGTCGCGCTCAACACGCCGTTCGCCGGTTGTTACGTGCCGCTGCGACACTACGGCGTGAATCCGGCCGTCTCGGCGCTGATGATCGAGCTTCGCCGGGACGTGTACGTGGTCGAACCGGCCGGTCCACCGCACGCGGGCCTGCCGCGTTTGGCCGGCGCGCTGGCCCGGCTCGTCGCACAGTGCCCGATCGGCGGTACGCTCGACGGCCCCGCACCTGCCGACCCCGCCGGCCCGGCCGCCCACCCTGGCCGCGGGGCCGTCACCACCACCAGCATGCCGGACGGCGGCGAGACCCACCCGGATGGCCGTCCACGTCCGCGATCGGAGCGACCGTGACCGCACCGCAGAACCTGGCCGAGCTTCCCTACGCCGACACGCTGCGTCCGTTCGAGGGCGGCGAGCTCGGCGCGTACGGTGACGACGACTTCGACGCGGTGCACTTCGAGGGGCTCGTGTTCGACCAGCCGGCGGTCGGCGGCGCGCGGTTCATGGACTGCGCGTTCGAGTCGGTGACCTTCGAGGGCGGGCGGCTGCGCTCGTCCCGGTTCAGCGACGTGTGGTTCCACGAGTCGCGGCTGATCTCGACCGACCTGGTGCAGACCGAGTGGATGGACGCGGCCTTCGTCGCGGTCGGCGCGGCGGGGGTGCAGGCCTTCGACTCGCGCTGGCGCCGGGTGGTGTTCGAGCGCTGCAAGTTCGACTCGGTGAACCTGCGCGGCGCCAAGCTGGTCGACGTGGTCTTCGACGGCTGCCTGTTGCGCGACGCGGACTTCGGCGGCGCCTCGCTCACCCGGGTCAGCTTCCCGAACTCGCGCCTGGTCGGCGCGGACTTCTCCAAGAGCGTCTGCGAGCAGGTCGACCTGCGCACCGCCGAACTGGGCATCTCCGCGGGCGTCGACACCCTGCGCGGCGCGATCATCGACCACGGCCAACTGATCGACCTGGCCCCGGCCCTGGCCCAGGCGCTGGGAATCACTGTATCTGACTATTAATACAAGATGCTGATGATAATCACCGGCTGAGCGGTCTCAGCCGCGCCCGAACGCATCCTCGAACGCGGCGGGTTCCGGCGGCGATCCGCCGGAACCTCGCGCTCAACACCCACCTCACTGCACCTCGGACGTCACTGCACCTCAGATTGACGACAATGGGCGTGGGCGCGAGGCACCGGCGATGAGTGCGAGGCCGCCGCCGAGTGCTACAAGGCGGTGACCGAGGTGTCGTCGACGACGAACGAGGTCTGGTCCACGCTGTCCTTCGCGCCGGTGAACTTCAGTGTGACGCTCTGGCCCGCGTAAGCCGCCAGGTTGAACGACTTCTGCGCGTAGCCGGTGTTGTGGTTGAGGTTGGAGTAGGTCGCCAGCGTGGACAGCACGGCGCCGGAGGAGTTGAGTACCTGCACCTTGAGCGTGTCGTACGCCGTCGACGTCGTCGTCTCAGCCGTGTCGATGTGCAGGTAGAAGCTGAACGAGTAGGACGAGCAGCCGGCAGGCAGGGACACGCTCTGGGTCAGGGTGTTGGTCGTGGTCGTGCCGTATCCGTCGAGCCAGGCGTCCCACGTGCCGGCGTGCGGGGGCTCCTTGCTCGAATTCGCGATCACCTTCGCCGACGCGGTCCACGGCGCGGCCGAGCCGGTCTCGAATCCGGGGTTGCCGAGCAGGTTTCCGCCGCCGCACGAACCGGCCGGCCGGCTCTGCGTCGGGCTGGAGCTCGGCTGCGTCGCGCTGGAGC
>JBOHCW010000342.1:0-20418 GCA_050725375.1 Actinocrinis sp.
AGGCGCTCAGTGCGTCGGTGACCGGACTCGGACCCGGATAAGGGCGCCGAGACGGGTGCGGGGGAGTGGCGATGGCGGTCTAAGGGCACTTCGCAAGCATCCGGATCTCAACTGACATCCCTCGTCAGTAATGCTGCTGAACTTTCTCCGCCCATCCCTTGGAGCGCAGTACTGCGAGAATATTTCAGCTTATCGCAAATCTTTTGCAGAACGCTGCCGTGATCTCTACGCTGCACCGCATGACAGCTGACCGCGCAGCCGAGCCGTTGGTCCAGGCGATCGGACTGACCAAGACCTACCCGGCCCGCGACGGCGCCGCCGAGTTCCGCGCCGTCGACGGCATCGACTTCGAGCTGCGCCGCGGCGAGGCCTTCGGCTTCCTCGGCCCGAACGGCGCCGGCAAGTCCACCACCATGCGGATGATCAGCGCGACCTCGCCGATCGGCGGCGGCACCCTGCGCGTGCTCGGCATGGACCCGATGACGCAGGGCTCGCAGATCCGCGCCCGGCTCGGCGTCGTGCCGCAGGACGACTGCCTGGATCGCGAGCTGACCGTCCGCGAGAACCTGTACATCTACGGCCGCTACTTCGGCCTAAGGCGCGCGGCGATCCGTGCGCGCATCGAGGAACTGCTCGACTTCGCGCAGCTGCGCGACAAGGCGGACAACCCGGTCGAGTCGCTGTCCGGCGGCATGCGCAGAAGGCTGACGATCGCCCGGTCGCTGATGAACAACCCCGAGATGCTGCTGCTCGACGAGCCGACCACCGGCCTCGACCCGCAGGCCCGGCACGTGCTGTGGGACCGGCTCTACCGGCTCAAGCAGGACGGCGTCACGCTCTTGCTGACCACGCACTACATGGACGAGGCCGAGCAGCTTTGCGACCGGCTGATGGTCGTCGACCACGGCCGCATCGTCGCGCAGGGCTCACCGCGCGAACTGATCGAGCGGCACGTCACCCGCGAGGTCGTCGAGCTGCGCTTCGCCGTGCCCGAACAGCGGGCGGCCACCGACAAGCTGCTCGCCTCGCCGCTCAACGGCCCCGAAGCCGACAGCCCGACCTGCGCACCGCCGCCTGACGAGCCGTCGTCGGCGCATCACGAACGAGCGGTCGGCCCGCGCGTGGAGCCCCTGCCCGACCGCGTCCTCGTCTACGCCGAGGACGGCGAGGCCGCCCTGGCCGCCGTGCACGCCCTGCCGCTCGCTCCGGTGACCGCGCTGGTACGTCGAGCCACGCTCGAAGACGTGTTCCTCAAGCTCACCGGCCGCTCACTGATCGAGGAATGAGGCCCGCGCCGTGCTCTCCGTCTTCGAATACTGGTTCATCCGCTACAGGCGCACGTGGCGTGGCAGCGTCGTGATCAGCGTCGCGAACCCGCTGCTGTTCCTGGTCGGCATCGGCGCCGGCCTCGGCCACCTGGTCGACCGGCACGCCCCGGCGCAGATCGCCGGCGTCCAATACGCCGCGTTCTTCGCGCCCGGCCTGCTCGCCGCGGCCGCCATGCAGACAGCGTTCCTCGAAGGCTCCGGACCGGTCGCCCGCGCGGCCACGTCCGGCGCCTACAACGACGCGACCCCGACGCCGCTGGCCCCGGGCGACCTGATGGGCGGTCACCTGCTGTACATAGCCTTTCGCCTCGCGACCTCCAGCGCCGCGTTCGTCGTCGTCATGACCGCCTTCGGCCTCACCGACGGCTGGAACGCGCTCGCCGTACTCGCCGCCGCCCTGCTCACCGGCATGGCCTTTGCCGCGCCCGCCGCCGCGTGGGCCGTCGGCGTCCGGCAGCAGCGCCACGTCAACACCATGTACCGCATGGTCGTGATGCCGCTCTACATGTTCTCCGGCACGTTCTTCGCCCTGAGCCAGCTCCCCGCAGGCATCAGACCGCTGGTAAACGCACTGCCGCTCGCCCAAGGCGTCGAACTGTGCCGCACCCTCAGCCTCGGTACCGCGACCGTGGCAGGTACAGCGGTGCACGTCGGGTATCTGCTCGCCTTGACCGTCGCCGGTATCGCAGTAGCGCGCACGACCTACCGCAGGAGGCTGCACGGATGAGCCCGACGACCGCGACGTCTCCGACTCCCACCGCCGCCGCGGCACGCATGGCCGTCCCGGGCTGGGCAGTGCAACGCGTCCTCGCGCTCGTCGAGCGCAACATGATGATCTACCGCCGCTCGATCACGCCGCTCGCCTTCGGCCTCGTCGAGCCGCTGATGTACCTGATCACCATCGGGTTCGGCGTCGGAGCGCTGGTCGGCACGGTCCCCGGCGTCCACGTTCGCTACGCCGAGTACGTCGCCCCGGCCATCCTCGCCACGACCGCGATGAACACGGCGCTCAACCAAACCGCGTTCGGCGTGTTCGTCCGCATCAAGACTGAGGGCACCTACGACGCGATCCTGCCCACGCCCATGTCGGTCACCGACATCGCGGTCGGGGAAGTGGTCAGCGCGATACTGAACGGGCTGATCACCTCGATCGGCTTTCTCATCGCGATGGCGGCGCTGGGCCTGGCGGTCTCACCCGGCCTGCTGCTCGCCGTCCCCGGCTCCCTCCTGATCGGCTACGCGTTCGCGGCCGGCGGCATGGCCGTGACCACCTATCTGCGCGACTTCGCCGACTTCCAGCTGATCCAGCTCGTCATGCTCCCGATGTACCTGTTCGCGACCACGTTCTACCCGCTCGACACCTACCCCGGCCCGCTGCGCCCCGTCATCGAGGCCCTGCCGCTCTACCAGAGCATCGAGTTGATCCGCGAACCCGCCCTAGGCCACCTCACCCTCGCCATCCTCTGGCCGATCGCGTACCTGCTGGCCTTCGGCTGGCTCGCGATGCGCATCGCCGTCCGCCGCATGACCCGCACCATGCTCCGCTGACGCGCGCTCGCCGCGGCAAGTCGGCCGTGAATACTCGACTTGCCGCCGCGTATCAGCAGGCTGCACGCGATCCGCCGGCAGCCGCAGTGGAACCTGGTCCGATGCGAATCCCGAGCCGATCCAGGTTCCCAGCCATGGCGCCTCGGGTGCCCTATGACACCAGCCGGACCGTCCAGAAGTCCGAGGCGAGGCCCCGTTCGGTCAGGTAGGCGTACGGCAGGGTGAAATACCCGCCCTTTCCCCACGCGGGACCCCAGGAGTTGCGCACCAGGAACCGGCCCGTCGTGTCGTCGTACCCCACGGCGACGACGGCGTGGCCGCCGATCGCCTGCTCGCCGCGCGTCGGCAGCTGGGCCTCGCCGCTCTGTGCGACCTGCTGACTCTCGAAGCTCGAGTAGACGGTGAATCCGAACACGAACGGGAAGCCGTCCGCGAGGCAGCCCTTCAGCTGGTCGAGCTGGTGCACGAGCCTGCGGTACGCGAGCGCGCGCGTGCGCAGTGCGTCCGTGTAGCAGCTCTCCGGCGGCCGCTGGCCGGCACGCGCCTGCGCCGGCCACGGGCCGCCGTCCGTCAGCGGAGGCGTGTCGTCGTACGGCCACTCGGTCTCGGGGCACACCCCGAGCGCCGCGACCGACTTGATGCCGTCACGGATCTGCGCGCCCGAGTCGAAGTCGACGTGGCCCTCGGCGGCGCGCTCGTTGTAGTACACGAACAGCCGCGACGGCACGAAGTCCGCCAACTGCTGCCGCATCAGCTCGAACTCGACGGCCCCCGCGATCGCGTTGGCGGTACAGCTGCCGATCTTCCCCTGGTCGTAGACCGCCGGAAGCTGCGCCCGCAGGTCCACGCTCGGCGGCGGGTTGACCAGCCCGATCCGCGGCGCCGAGTACAGGTGGTCGCGCGCGTCGGGCAGGTCGGGTACCCAGCCGTAGCGTGAAACGACGCGTCCCATGAGATTTCCCCCATTCAAGCCGGGCAGCGCGCCCCTGCGATGCCGGACACCCCCGTCGGCACGCTGCGAGACCTCTCCGTCTCGCGCGGAATCCCGTACGCCACCCTCACCCGAGAGTAACGCAGACATGACACTCAGTGCGGCCGATTCCGGAAAATCACGCACTAAAGGGCATTACTCGGAAGGATCTCCGCTCCTTCGACGGCGATTATCAGATCGCTGCTGCCAAACGGGTGAGGATGTCCGCGACAGGCTCCTCCGTCGCGTGCCGGAACCCCGTGCCAGCCCACAGATGCACGCGCTCCGGATCGCCCGCCGCAGCGGCCGCCTTTCGCAGCGGGCTCGTGAGGTAATGCAACGCGGGATACCCGTATGGCGCGAGATTCTCGTACCGTGCCGTGAACTCGTTCCGCAGCGCACGCGCCGGACGTCCGGTGAACGCATGCGTGACGACAGTTTCGGTACGCGAAGTGTCGGCGAGCGCGGCCTTATGCGTCGCCGAGGTGCCAGCCTCGGCACTGCGCAGCAGAACCGTTCCGACTGCGACCGCGTCGGCGCCCGCGCGTAACGCACCCGCGACGTCCGAAGCCGTTGCGACACCTCCCGCGGCGATCACAGGCAGCGGTACGGCGCGACGCACCGCCGCGACCAGCTCGTCGAGTGGCACGTCGGCGATCGCCCGGCGCGGGTCGAGTGTCGCCGAGTGCCCGCCGGCAGCCGACGACTGCACGGCCAGCGCGTCGACACCGGCCTGCGCGGCGGCCCGAGCCTCCCCGACGGTGGTCACGCTCTGCACGAGCAACGCCCCGGTCGCCCGCAGCGCCGCCAGGTCGGCGGCTGAGGGGATACCGAAGGTAAAGCTGATCAACGGCACGGGATGCGCACGCAGCACATCGACCTTCTCGTGCCAGCTGTCGTCGTCCTCACGCGGCGACGACGCATCGAGCCTCACTCCGTAACGTGCCGCCTCGTCCGTCATCAGGCGGGTATACGCGCGGAACTCGTCACGGTCGACCTGCATAGGGTTCGGCGCGAACAGGTTGACGCCGAACGGCGCACCCTCAGCTGCGGCGGACACGGACTCGATCTGGTCGGCAAGCGCCTGCGGCGTCTTATATCCGCCGGCCAGGAAGCCGAGGCTGCCGACCTTCGCCGCCGCGAGCACGAGCGCGCTCGTCGTCGGCCCGCCGGCGAGCGGCGCCGCGATGACCGGGAGCGAGAACCCTAGCCGGGCCGCGAGCTGAGAACCCTGAGCCATGATCGTCAGCGTCCTCTCGTCAGTGCGACTTGTCCAACAGCGATCGGTGATCGCGTCGGAACGAGCAAAGAGCGCCGCATGCCTAGCCGCGGGCTTACCTCGCCGCGAGGGCTCGCTCGGCGGTATTGAGCCGAGAGTTGGTGCGCGAGTGCGAGGTCGGCGAAATCGGTCACGCCCGTGTCATTCCCCGCCGCCGGGCCGTCGGCGTCAGCAACCCCTGACCGTGCGGCTATGCTCTAGGCGACGGTCATGGAGGAATCCGGTGCCGACCACCTGTACGCCGCGATGCGACGCGGCTGACCAGCGGTCCAGTCCGGAGCGGTCCCGCCACTGTGGGCGACGGCAGCGCGTGAACCGGTGTATGCCTTTAGGCGCATCGGACGCACCGCGGCCCCGCGAGTCAGGAACTCCCGGCCGTCCGTCATCGCTTCGATCAACGGGCGTGGGCTCCCGGGAGAAGGAAGGCACCGCACCGTGTCTCTTGCCGCGCCGTCATCGGCGAATCCGGCCGACGCTGAAGCCGAGACCGACCTCGACACCACCGGCCTTGGCGGTGCCGTTCATCCGCCGGCCGCGCACGCGGGCGACCCGCACTTCCCGTTCTCGGCCGTGCTCGGCCAGGACGACCTGCGGCTCGGCCTGATCCTCAATGCGATCCACCCCGGCATCGGCGGAGTACTCGCGCGCGGCGAGAAGGGCACGGCGAAATCGACGCTGGTACGAGCCCTGGCCGCCGTGCTGCCCTGGGTCGAGACAGTGCCCGGGTGCCGCTTCGCGTGCGACCCGGCGACACCTGACCCTGCGTGTCCGGACGGTCCGCACGCAACCGCGTCCACTGCGCGGTCGCACGCGTCTGACGGTGCCTTAGGCGGCGCTGCCGGTGCTATCGGCAGTGAGGTGCGGCGCGCGCGGCTCGTCGAGTTGCCGGTCGGTGCCTCTGAGGACCGGCTGACCGGCTCGCTCGATCTGGAACGCGCACTCGGCCACGGTGTCGCGGCGTTCCAGCCCGGTCTGCTCGCGGCCGCGCACCGCGGGATGCTTTACGTCGACGAAGTCAACCTGTTGCCCGACCACCTCGTGGACGTGCTGCTCGACGCCGCCGCGATGGGCGTCGCCCACGTCGAGCGGGACGGCGTGTCGGTGCGCCACGCGGCGCGGTTCATCCTCGTCGGCACCATGAATCCCGAAGAGGGCGAGCTGCGGCCGCAACTGCTGGACCGGTTCGGGCTGACAGTCGAGGTGACGGCGAGCCGGGTGCCTCGTGAGCGCGCCGAGGTGGTACGCCGCCGGCTCGCCTACGAGGCCGACCCGGCCGCGTTCGTTGACGCGTGGGCCGGTGCCGACCGCGAGGTGGGGGAGCGGATCGCCGCCGCTCGCGCCGCCCTTGGATCGGCGCTGCTGCCTGACGTGGAGCTCGAGCGGATCGCGCGCGTGTGTGCGGCGTTCGAAGTGGACGGCATGCGCGCCGACCTGGTGACTGCGCGCGCGGCGATCGCGCTCGCTGCGTGGCGCGGGCTCGCAGTGGTGACGGCCGCGGAGGTACGTGACGCCGCCCGGCTCGCGCTACCGCATCGGCGGCGGCGTAACCCGTTCGACGCGCCCGGCCTCGATGAGGACAAGCTGGACGACGCGTTGCAGGACGACCCCGCGGATTTAGATAACAGGCCTTCAGGTAAGAGGCGGCCCGGCGAGGGAGACGGTGGCGATGAAGGTGACGGCGGCGGGGACGACGATGGGCCGGACGGTGGCGGCGACGGTGGTGGCGGGGGTATAAGGCCACCGGCTGGGGGTCCGTCGAATGCGGCCAACGAAGATAACAGGCCCACCGGTTCTGACGCGGACGCCGAGGACCGGTCGTCGTCGGAGGCGGAGCAATCGGCTGCTGACGGGGATTCAGATCTGGCCTCGGACGCGTCTGAGCCTGAATCGGCATCAGGGTCTGCCGCACGACGGGCCGCACCTGAGCAGGCTGCGGTGGCCGCCGCCGCGCCGTATCGAACCAAGCTTTACGCGGTGCCTGGCGTGGGGGAGGGGGTGCCTGGACGTCGGTCGGCCGGTCGGTCTGTGGGCCGTGGGCGCACGGTCGGGGCGGAGCCGGTACAGCGCGGCGTTTCGTCTGCGGCAGTGCACGTGCCCGCGACCGTGCGTGCGGCTGCAGCGCATCAGGCGTCGCGCGGGCGCCTGAGCGGACCGCTTGTTCTGCACGGCGACGACTTGCGTACGCCGGTCCGGCGCGATCGCGAGGGCAACCTCGTGCTGTTCGTGGTCGATGCGTCGGGGTCGATGGCTGCGCGTGCACGCATGGCGGCGGTAAAGGGCGCCGTGCTCTCGCTGTTGCTCGATGCGTATCAGCGGCGCGACAAGGTCGGGCTGGTCACGTTTCGCGGTGACGACGCGACGATCGCGCTTCCGCCCACCGGATCCGTGGAGGCTGCGGCGGCACGACTGCACCTGCTGCCGACCGGGGGGCGTACGCCGCTGGCTGCCGGGCTTGTCGCCGCCTCGGAGGTGTTGCGCCGCGAGCGGTTGCGCGACCGGCGGCGGCGGCCGTTGCTCGTGGTGGTCACAGACGGACGTGCGACGGCGACGGGTTCGCGGACCGGGAGCCGGCCGGGGTCTTCTGACGGCGGGTCGGCCGGACGGCCCAGAGCGCGAGAGGCGCAGGCTGAGGTGCGGCGGATCGCCTCGCACTTCGCGGCGTCGGGGATCGCGTCGATCGTGGTCGACTGCGAGGCCGGGCCGGTGCGCCTCGGGCTCGCCGGCGAACTGGCCGTGGCGCTCGGCGGCGAGCACGTGCCGATGTCAGACCTCGCGGCCAGCGTGCGTACCGCGATCGGCGCGCCCACAGCCGTATCTGCACCTGTACACGCATCACAGCGAAAGGCGGCGTGACATGCCCCAAGGACAGCCGCTTTACGTGCCCGACGACGGCCTGACGACGCGTCAGCGACGCAACCGGCCGCTGCTGATCGTGCACACCGGACACGGTAAGGGCAAGACGACCGCCGCATTCGGCCTTGCCTTACGCGCGTGGAACGCCGGGTGGCCGATCGGGGTGTTCCAGTTCGTGAAGTCAGCCAAATGGAAGATCGGCGAAGAGCCCGTCTTCAAGACGCTCGGCGCGCTGCACGAACAGACCGGCCAGGGCGCACCCGTCGCGTGGCACAAGATGGGCGAGGGCTGGTCGTGGATCAAGCGCGATCTTCATACGGATCCGGAGATGCAGGCCGACAACGCGCGCGCCGGCTGGGAGCGCATCAAGGAGGACCTGGCCGCGGAGAAATACCGCCTGTACCTCCTCGACGAATTCACCTACCCGCTCAAGTGGGGGTGGATCGACGCCAAGGAGGTCGTCGAGGTCCTCAACGACCGCCCCGGCACCCAGCATGTGATCGTCACCGGTCGCGACGCCGCGCCCGAACTGCTCTCCGCCGCGGACCTGGTCACCGAGATGACCAAGGTCAAGCACCCGATGGACGCCGGGCAGAAGGGGCAGCGGGGCATCGAATGGTGACAGCGGCTGACGGCGTGTCAGGTGCCGTGCCAGATCCTGCGCCACGCGGTGGGACCAGCTCGCCGGTCCCACGCATCGTGATCGCCGCACCTGCCTCGGGACACGGCAAGACGACCGTCGCTACAGGCCTGATCGCCGCCTTTACGCGCGCGGGCCGCCGCGTCGCGCCCTTCAAGGTCGGGCCGGACTACATCGATCCCGGATATCACGCGCTCGCGGCGAACATCGGCTCCGGATCCGGCGGCGCGCCGATCCCCGGGCGCAACCTCGACCCGTTCCTGGTCGGGGAGGAGCGGGTTCGCGACCTGTTCGCGTACGGCTCCCGCGGCGCGGACCTCGCGGTCGTCGAAGGCGTCATGGGGCTGTACGACGGCGCGGTCGGCCGCGGCGAGTTCGCGTCCACGGCGCACGTCGCGCACCTGATCGACGCGCCGCTGATCCTGGTCGTCGACGCGGCCGCGCAGGGCCGCTCCGTGGCGGCGCTCGTCCACGGGTTCCGCTCGTTCGATCCGGCGCTGCGGCTGGCCGGCGTCATCCTCAACCGGGTCGGCTCCGAGCGGCACCGCGCGATCCTCGCCGAGGCGCTGGACGGGATCGGCGTGCCGGTGCTCGGCAGCCTCTACCGCAGCGACGCGGTGGCCGCGCCGTCGCGGCACCTCGGGCTCGTGCCGGTGGCCGAGCGTGCGCCGCAGTCGCTCGCGGCCGTCGACGCGCTCGCCGACCTGGTCAAGTCGTCGATCGACCTGGACGCGGTGGAGCGCGCCGCGCGGCAGGCCGCTGCGTTGCCGACGCGCGACTGGACGCCGCAGTCCGCGTTCGATGACGTAGAGGTTGGTCACACGCCGGGGACCGGTAAGCGGCCGGTCGTCGCACTGGCGGCCGGCGCGGCGTTCACGTTCTCCTACGCAGAACACGCGGAACTGCTTACGGCGGCGGGCGCGCAGGTCGCGCCGTTCGACCCGCTGCGTGACGAGTCGCTGCCGGAGGGGACCCGAGCTCTGGTCATCGGCGGCGGATTCCCCGAGGTGTACGCGCCCCAACTCTCAGATAACAGGCCCCTGCGCGAAGCGGTGGCCACCCTGGCGCGGGAGGGCGGCGTGATCGCGGCCGAGTGCGCCGGCCTGCTGTATCTGGCCGAATCGCTGGACGGCGCGCCGATGTGCGGCGTGCTGCCTGCGAAAGCCGCGATGACCGACCGGCTCACGCTCAGTTACCGCGAGGCCGTCGCACCGACGGACAACGTGCTGTGCGACGCCGGTAGCCGTGTCGCCGGCCATGAATTCCACCGGACGCGTCTGGAATCGTCTGCCGGGCAGTTGCCTGCGTGGATCTGGGGCGCGGACGCGGCGACGGTCGCGGCGTCCGGCGTGCGTCAGGCATCTGACGGATTCGTCATCGGCCATGTGCACGCCTCCTACCTGCACACGCACTGGGCAGGTACGCCGTCGATCGCGTGGCGGATTGTGGAGGCGGCGAGGTGAGCGTCGATCAGGTGACCGATGGCGGATGGCTGCTGACCGGCGTAGGCGTCGGGCCCGGCGATCCCGAACTCCTCACGCTCAAGGCCGCACGCGTGCTGCGTGAAGCGGACGTCGTCTTCGCGCCGACGACCTCGCTGGACAAGCCGTCGCGCGCTGAACAGATCGTCAGGGAAGCCGCCGGCGTTGACGTGAGACGCCTTGTGTTCGCGCTCGATGACACCGGCGGTCTGACTGAGGCGCGTACCACTGCCTGGGACGAAGCCGCCCGCGTTGTACTCGCGGCGTTCAACGGCGGCGCGCGACGGATCGCGTTCTCCACCCTGGGCGATCCCAATGTGTACTCGACGTTCGCGTATCTTGCGCGCACGATCGCGGACGCCGAGCCGCGCGTCACGCTCGCGACGGTGCCCGGCATCACTGCGATGCAGGACTTGGCGGCGCGGTTGGCGTTGCCGCTGGCCGAAGGGCGCGAGTCGCTCACGTTGCTGCCCGCCGCACCTCAAGCGGCCGGCACGGATATAACGCACGGACTCGACGCCGTGGCGGACGCGCTCGCCGGTCCCGGCACTGTCGTCGTCTACAAGGGCGGACGGCGGCTCGCGGACCTGATCGCGGCCGTCGAGCTGGCCGGCCGGGCCGAGGCGGCCGTGCTCGGCACCGACCTGGGGCTGGCGACCGAGCGCATCAGCCCGCTGACCGACATCGCCTCGTCCGCGGCGGCCGGACCGGCGCCGTACTTCACCACCCTGATCGCACCGCCGCCGCGCGGGCAACGCGGAGGCGCACTGTGAACGCACACCAGGACCATGACGCCCACGTCGCCGAGGGCGGCGAGAACGTCGGAAAGGTCACCTTCATCGGGGCCGGTCCCGGAGCGGCGGACCTGATCACGCTGCGCGGCGCGCGCGCCATCGAGGCGGCCGACATCGTGATCTGGGCCTCCAGCCTGGTGCAGGAGGAGATCCTTGAGCACGCGCGGCCGGGAGCCGAGATCGTCGACTCCGCCGCGCTGCCGATCGAGGGCGTGCTGCCCTACTACGAGCGCGCCGCTGCGGACGGCCTGCGCGTCGCGCGCGTGCATTCCGGCGACCCAGCGCTCTGGGGCGCGGTACAGGAACAGCTCGACCGTGCGCGCGGACTTGGGCTCGAGGTCGAGATCATTCCGGGCGTCTCCGCGTTCAGCGCGGTCGCCGCCTTGGCGCAGCGTGAGCTGACGATCCCCGAAGTGGCGCAATCGGTCATCCTCACGCGGCTGGAGGGCGGCAAGACGCCGATGCCCGAGGGCGAGTCGATCCGTGCGTTCGCAGCGCACGGCACGACGATGGCCGTGTTCCTGTCGGCTGCGCGCTCCGGTCAGCTCGCTGCGGAACTGATCGCGGGCGGTTACGCGCCACGGACGCCTGTGATCGTCGCGTCGCGTGCGACGTGGCCGGATGAGGAGATCGCGCACTGCACCGTCGAGACGCTTGAGGAGACGGTCAAGGCGCGCAAGCTGTGGAAGCACACGCTGTTCCTGGTCGGTCCCGCCCTCGGCGCTCAAGGCACACGTTCGCACCTCTATCATCCCGGCCACTTCCACGGGCACCGGCGCGCCGAGCGTTCAGCGCGTGCGGTGTTGCGCGAGGCGGACGCGCGGGCCCGACAGGCCGCGGCCGCGGACCCGAAGTAGGGTCCCGACGTGGGCGAACTTCGCGAACCCGACCTGCCGCGCACGATGAAGACGCGTGGCGGCAAGGCGCTGCGCTCCGGCTGGACCACCGGCACCTGCTCCGCCGCGGCGGCGAAGGCCGCGACGCTCGCCCTGACCGACGGTGAGCCCGTCGCGCGCGTCGAGGTCACCCTGCCCGGTAAGGACGGCGAATGGCAGCAGCGGGTCACGTTCGACGTCGAGCGCTGCGAGCAGATCAAGCCGGGGATCTGGCAGGCGGTTGTGGTCAAGGACGCCGGCGACGACCCGGACGTGACGCACGGCGCACACCTGACCGCGACGGTGTCCTGGCGCGCCGCGCCTTACGCGTCCGCAGCTGACGGAGAGTCAGGCGTGTCGGATGCGCCGGGCATCGATCTGGAGGGCGGTGAGGGCGTCGGCGTGGTGACCAAGCCGGGGCTCGGCCTGGAGGTCGGCGGCCCGGCGATCAATCCCGTGCCGCGCGCGATGATCGAGCGAGCGGTCAGGGAAGCCCTCAGCGATGCCTCTGCGGCTCAAGGCCGCCGCCTCAACGTGGTCGTCTCGGTACCCGGCGGCGAGATCATGGCGCGAAAGACCACCAACCGCCGGCTCGGCATCATCGGCGGCATCTCCATCCTCGGCACGACCGGCATCGTGCGGCCGTTCTCGACCGCGTCCTGGCGCGCGTCCGTCGAACAGGCCGTCGCCGTGCTGGCCGCGCAGGCCGGCGAGTTCGACGGCCCGCTGCCGCCGCTCGTGCTCTGCACCGGAGGACGCACGGAGAAGGGCGCGATGAAGCTGCTGCCCGGCCTGCCGGAAGTCTGCTTCGTCGAGGTCGGCGACTTCACGGGCGCGGCATTGCGTAGGGCAGTCGAGCACGGCGTACCGCGCATCGCGTTCGTCGGCATGATCGGAAAGCTCACCAAGCTCGCCTCAGGCATCCTGATGACGCATTACACGCGCTCTTCAGTCGATACAGATGTCCTGGCCGACATCACGCGCCGCGTGACCGGTGACGACGAGCTGGTCGCGCGCGTAAGCGCGGCCAACACGGCGCGGCACGCGTACGAGGTCTGGCACGACGCGGGCACGCTCGCCGCCTGTGGCAGCGAGCTCTGCAACCAGGTCGGCGACGTCTTGGAGCGCTTCATCGAGGGCAGGGCGAGCGCGAGTGTCGCACTGGTCGACTTCACCGGCATGAACCTCGCGGCCTCCAGCAGCAACTGGAACGCGTCGTGAGCGCGCACGCGGGCATCACCGTCATCGGTTACGACGGTACGCCGCTGACGCCTGAGGCGCGCCTGGCGCTGGACAGGGCCACGCTCGTCGTCGGCGGCATGAGGCACCTCGATGCGCTGGTCAGCCAGGACAGCGGCGTGGCGAGGGTCATGCTCGGACCGCTTGCCACGGCCCTTGAGGCGTTGGCCGCGCACGACGGACCGGCGAGCGTGCTGGCGTCCGGCGATCCCGGATTCTTCGGGATTCTGCGCGCGCTGCGTGAAGCGGGGCTCGAACCTGAGGCCGTGCTGCCGGCGGTCTCGTCGGTCGCGGCTGCGTTCGCGCGTGCCGGAATCGCGTGGGACGACGCAGTCGTCGTGAGCGCGCACGGCAGCGGCGACGGACGTGAGCTGCGGCGTGCGGCGAACGTGTGCCGGGCACGGCCGAAGGTCGCGCTGCTGACGGGTCCGGGCGCGGGTCCGGCGCAGCTGGCGCGGGAGCTGTTGCACGGCGCTGGTGACGCAGTTGTTCAGCGTGTGCTCGTCGTGGCCCAGCGGCTCGGACATTCCCCTTCAATTATTAACAGGCCCAACCAAGCTCAATGGATCAACACCGAAAACCCGAAAACCAGCAGCTACCAGCGTGGGCCCAAGCCCGCGACCGGTCCGCGTGACAATCACGATGGCGATGAAAGCGGCAGTGGCAGTGGCAAGGCCGAGGGTGACGGTGACGGTGCGGACTGGCTAGGGGAGCGGGTCGAGTGGTTGAGTCTCGTCGAAGCTGCTCAGCGCGAGGACTTCACTGAGCCGAACGTCGTGTTGTGTCTGGCTCCGAGCGCGCTGCCCGCCGGCCCCGGGGAAGCAACGGGCTCGTCGTCCACGCCGCGATTGCTCCCGTCGAAGCGGTGGCTGGCCGGCTGGGCGGGGCATCGCGGCGAGTGGGCGGTGGACGAGTCCTCGTTCGCGCATCGGGACGGGCAGGTGACCAAGGCCGAGGTGCGGGCGCACGTCCTGCCCCGGCTGGCGCCGTCGCCTGGTGATCTGGTGTGGGACATCGGCGCGGGGTCGGGGTCGGTCGGGATCGAGTGCGCGGCGTTCGGCGCGGCCGTGGTCGCGGTTGAGCGGGACGACGAGTCGTGCACACGTATCGCCGCGAACGCTGCGGCGCATGGCGTCGAGTTGTCTGTTTGTTGCGGAAAGGCTCCTGACGTGTTGCCCGCGTTGCCTCAGCCGGACGCTGTGTTCGTCGGCGGCGGCGGGGTCGAGGTCGTGCGCGCCGTCCTTACCTATCGGCCGGCACGTGTGGTCGTGGCGCTGGCAGGCGTCGAGCGTGTCGGGCCGGTGGTCGCGCTGCTGGAGTCTGACGGCCGGTCGGTCGGCGGCGTGCTGAGTCAGTCGTCGAGGATGGCGGCGCTGCCGGACGGTACGCACAGGTTCGTGGCCGTTAATCCTGTCTATGTCGTCTGGGGAGTGTCGTGTGACTGAGGTAGCTGACATGACCGGCGTGGTCAACGTGGCTGATACGGGTGCTGGACGGGTCGGCCTGGTGGCCGCGACGACGTCGGGCCGCGTGAGCGCCTTCGCGATGGCCGATGCGTTAGGTACGTCGGCGCGCGTGTACAGCGACGAGTCAGTCTCCGTCGCGGTATCGCTGCGTGAGGCGTTCGCGTCGTGTGACGCGGTGGTGTCGTTTCTCGCGATCGGTGCGACGGTTCGCGTGCTGGCTCCGCTGCTCGGTGACAAACGCGACGACGCAGCGGTGGTGTGCGTGGATGAGGCGCGGCGGTTCGCGGTCGCGGTTCTCGGTGGGCATCACGGCGCCAACGAGCTGGCGCAGCATGTGGCGGACGTGCTCGGCTGTACGCCGGTCGTGACGACGGCCTCAGACGCGGCGGGCGTGACGGCTCTGGATTCGTTCGGCGTGGATCTGGGCTTCACGTTGGCGGATCGCGGTCCGCTGGCGCGTGTCGGCGCGCGCGTGTTGTCGGGTGAGCCGGTGGGTGTTCGGGGTGCGTCGTCGTGGCCGTTGCCGGCGTTGCCCCAGAACGTTTCTGCTGGGCGGGACGGCGGTGAGGATGCTGTCGCTGCGGTTGCTGACATCGTGGTGAGCGATCTGATTGGAGCTGACGACACCTCAGGTGGATCTGCAGCTGCCTTCACGGCAGAGGGCGGCGAGCTTGAACCGGCCACTCTCGTGTACCGGCCGCCGTCGCTTGTGGTGGGTGTCGGCGCGTCGCGTGGTGTGAGTGCACAGGAGGTGCTTGACACGGTCGACGCCGCGTTGTCCGCCGGCGGGTTGGCGCCGCAGTCGGTGGTGCGTCTGGCGTCGGTCGATCTGAAGGCGGACGAGGCCGGTTTGTTGGCGGCGGCCGCGCGGCGCGGTTGGCCGGTGGTGTTCCATCCGGCGGCCGTGTTGGCCGAGGTAGCGGTGCCGAATCCGTCGGCGGTGGTCGCGGCGCAGACCGGGACGCCGTCAGTGGCGGAGGCGGCCGCGCGGTACGACGGAGCGGGCCGTCCGCTCGCGGACCTTGTCGTGGAGAAGGTGAAGTCCGCGATGGCGACGGCGGCGGTGGCGCGGTTGCGGCCGCGCGGCCGGCTCGCGGTGATCGGGCTCGGCCCGGGGGCGCGCGATCTGCTGGCGCCGCGCGCGGTGGCCGAGTTGCGGCGCGCGTCGGTGATCGTCGGGCTGGACCAGTACGTGGAGCAGGTCAGGGATCTGTTGCGGCCGGGCACCGAGGTGGTCGCGACCGGGCTGGGCGCCGAGGAGGAGCGGGCGCGCAGCGCGGTGGACCTCGCGCGTGCGGGGCGCGCGGTGGCGCTTGTCGGGTCCGGGGACGCGGGCATTTACGCGATGGCGTCGCCGGCGCTGGATTACGCGGACGCGGACGACATCGACGTGGTCTGTGTTGCGGGGATCACGGCGTCGGGTGCGGCGTCGAACGTGTTGGGTGCGCCGCTCGGGCATGATCATTGTTCGATTTCGCTGTCTGACCTGCACACGCCGTGGCCGGTGATCGAGCGGCGGGTGCGGGCGGCGGCGGAGGGCGATTTCGTGGTCTCGTTCTACAATCCGCGTTCGCGGCAGCGTGACTGGCAGCTCGGGAAGGCGCTGGGCATTCTCGGCGAGTACCGGCCGGCCGGTACGCCGGTCGGATGGGTGCGTAATGCGTCGCGTGCGGATCAGAGTCGTGGTCTGGCGACGTTGGGTGTGTTCGATCCGGGTGTGGTCGACATGTACACGGTGGTGACGGTGGGCTGTTCGCAGTCGCGGATCGTGGCGGGACGGTTCGTGACGCCGCGGGGGTACACGTGGGCGTCGTGAGAATGATCACCGGTTCCGGGGTGGGTGAGGCGGTGTCGGGTGACGTAGCGTCGGACGGCGTGCGGCTGACGGCTGTCGTCGGCGCCTGTCAGGGTTGCGGGGCGTGCCTTTTGACGTGTCCGGAGCACGCGTTCCGGCCGCGTGGCGGTGAACTGCAGGTGTTGGCGGATCGGTGTACCGGATGCGGGGAGTGTGTAGAGGTGTGTCCGGTGGACGCGATCGAGTTGGTGCCGCGGGGAGAGGCGGGCGGTCTCGGTGAACGGTGAGGCGCCTCGTGCGGTGCATGCGATCGAGCAGGAGTCGTTTGCGATCCTGCGCGCGCAGCTGACGGAGCGTTACCCGGCGGCCGGGGGGTGGGGGCCGCTGGCGCGCGCGGTGCTGGAGCGGGTCGTGCACGCCAGCGCGGATCTCGACTATGTGACGGATCTGGTGCTTCCGGGCGAGGAGGTTCTGGCGCGCGCGGTGGGGGCGTTGCGCGCGGGGGCTCCTGTGGTCGCGGATGTGGCGATGGTGGCTGCGGGGATCACGCGGCGGTCTGTGATCTGCCGGATCGGCGATCCGGCGGCTGTCGAGCTGGCGGCGGCTGCGGGGATCACGCGGTCGGCCGCGGCGCTGCGGTTGGCGGCCGAGGAGGCTGGGCCGGGTGCCGTTTATGTGATCGGGTGTGCGCCGACTGCCCTTTTTGAACTCATCGGGCGTGTTGGGCGATATCGCCCGGTGCTGGTGATCGGGTTGCCGGTCGGGTTCGTGGGGGCGCGTGAGTCGAAGGCGGCGCTGCGCGCGGACGGCGCGGTCTCGGCGCTGGGTGTGTCGAATGTGAGCGGCAAGGGTGGTTCGGCTGTGGCGGCTGCGGCGTTCAACGCACTTCTGTATTACGAGGGCGCGCTGCCTGAGGTTGCCGCTGTGAGTGATGCCGTACCTGGTGCTCTGCCCGTTCTGTCTGTTCCCGAGACCTTCCCCGACGTAGTTAAGGCGGACCGGCCGTGACCGCATTGTTGATCGTCGGGCATGGGACGCGTGACGAGGCGGGCGCGGCGCAGTTTCGTGCGTTCACCCAGCGGGTCGGGCGGCGTGCGGCGCAGCGTGCGGATGTGTCCGTGGACGCGGTGGCCGGCGGGTTCATCGAGCTGTCGCCCCCGCCGGTGCGCGATGCCGTCGCGCAGTTGGTGCGGGACGGGCACCGGGATGTGGTGGCGGTGCCGTTGATCCTGCTCGCGGCGGGGCATGCGAAGGGCGACATTCCGGCGTCGTTGGCGCGTGAGCGTGCGCGGCATCCGGGGTTGCGTACGCGGTATGGGCGTGCTCTGGGCGTGCATCCGGTGCTTCTGGACGTGTTGCGCGAGCGCCTGGCGGCGAGTGCGCAGCCTGAGCCGGACGCGGTGCTTCTGGTCGGGCGCGGGACGACGGATCCGGACGCGAACGCGGATTTGTACCGTGCGGCGAGGTTTCTGTGGGAGACGACACGCCGGGGCGGGCTCGATTTCGTCGAACCGGCGTTCGTGTCGTTGGCGCGGCCGTCGGTGGCGGAGGGTTTGGCGCGGTTGCGGCGGCTCGGGGCGCGGCGTGTCACGGTCCTTCCGTACTTCCTGTTCCCGGGTGTGCTGCCGGACCGGATCGTCGCGCAGGCGCGGCAGGCCGCGGACGCTCTGGGTGTGGAGGTGGAGGTGGCGGTCGCCGACGTGCTCGGGGATTGCGACGCGCTGGCGGATCTGGTGCTGGACCGGTACGCGGAGGCCGCGGCCGGTCCGGTGGTGGTGAACTGCGACGCGTGTGTGTACCGGATCGCGATGCCGGGGTTCGAGCAGCGGGTTGGTGCGGCGCAGCATCCGCACGATCACCCGGACGACCCGTCACATCCGCACTCGCACGCGCATACGCACACAAACGGCCACGGCCACGCGCACGCGGGCGTGGCGCTTCACGAGCCCGGCAGCGTCCACGAGCACAGCGCCTTACACGGACACGCTGTTTTAGGCGAACACGCGCGCGACGTGAGCGGCGCCTCAGGGAGCTCCCCGCGCGGCGTCTCACAAGGTGAGAGCGCCGGCCGGGCGGCGGCCAAAGCCCTGATTGATCAGGGTTGTGATTCGCCGGTTCCGGGTCACGACGGCCCGGCATCCGTGCGATGATCGGACCGCTATGGGATCGCAGGAGTTGAGCGGGCGCACGCGGGTCACCGTCCTCGGGTTCGACGGGTCGCCGCCCTCGCCGCAGGCGCGCCGGGTGTTGGCCGAGGCCACGCTGGTCATCGGGAACATCCGGCATCTGGACGCGCTGCCGATCCCGGAGGCGGCGCGTCGGATCTACATGGGCGGGCTCGGTTCGGCGCTGACGCACCTGGCGCTGCACGACGGGGCGGCGGTGGTGGTCGCGTCGGGGGACCCGGGGTTCTTCGGCGTGGTGCGGGCGCTGCGCGGCCAGGACATCAGGGTGCGCACGCTGCCGGCGATCTCGTCGGTGGCCGCGGCGTTCGGGCGCGTCGGGATGGCGTGGGAGGACGCGCTGGTGGTCGCGCTCGACGCGGCCTCGGACGGCGTGGATCCCTCGGAGGCGCGCGGCGGAGGGCGCACCTCGGTGTACGACCCGGCGATGGGCCGGCCGGTCTCGACGCTGCGCACGGCGGCGAACCTGTGCCGCGCGTTTTCGAAGGTGGCGGTGCTCACCGGGCCGGGGGCGGGTCCGCGTGAGCTGGCGGTGGAGCTGCTGGGGCCGGACAAGCACGGCATGGAGCGCACGCTGGTGGTGGCGCAGCGGCTGGGCGAGCCGGAGGAGTCGGTGGAGTGGCTGAGCCTGGAGGAGGCCGCGGAGCGGCACCACTGGGGCGAGCCGAGCATCGTGCTGTGCATCGACGAGGACCGTTCCTTGCCGCCGCGTCCGCCGCTGGTGGGGGGCTGGGCGGGTCCGGCGGGGGGCTGGGCGCTGCCGGAGAACGCGTTCGTGCACCGTACGGCGCGTATCACGACCTCGGAGGTGCGGGCGCTGGCGTTGGCGCGGCTGGCGCCTCGGCCGGGGACGCTGGTGTGGGACGTGGGGGCGGGCTCGGGTTCGGTGGGGATCGAGTGCGCGCGGCTGGGCGCGGCGGTGATAGCGATCGAGCGGGACGCGGACTCGTGTGAGCGGATCGACCTGAACGCGACGATGCACTCGGTGCAGTTGCGGGTGGTGCGCGGTCAGGCCCCTGCGGCGCTGCTGGACCTGCCGCACCCGGACGCGGTGATGGTCGGCGGCGGGGGTGTGGAGGTGATCCGGGCGGCGATCAACCGCGATCCGCGGATGGTGGTGGTGACGCTGTCGGCGATCGACCGGGTCGCTGAGGCGAAGCACGCTTTGAAGGCGTCCGGGCGCAAGGTCGACGGGGTGTTGTTGCAGTCCTCGCGGCTGGCGGCGCTGCCGGGTGACGCGCACCGGTTCGCGGCGGTCAATCCGGAGTTCGTGCTGTGGGGCGAGCGGCCGTGACGGCGGGTGCGCGGTGCGGCGGTTCGCGGGTTGGCGACGGTGGTGACGGGAACGGCAACGGGCCGGGGGCGTGTCGGCGTCAGCCTTACGAGTGGACGGTGTCACTCGCTCGGCCCGTCTGGCGGTTCCCTGTGCGGCGCGCGGTGGCTGATACTGGCTCGCGGGCGCGGCCGGTGGGTCGCGAGCTTTCCCGGGGGCCGGCGAATCCCGGTAGGGTACGTGATCGCCTCGCCGGCGGCCGGGGTCGGGTTGGGTTGGGTCCGGCGCCGGGCGGGACCCGGAGCGGGGGCGGCGTGCGCGCCGGGTGGCGTGGGTGACTGGGAACCGAGGAGGCGGCACGATGAGCGGCACCGACGAGTTTGGGACCGGCGGGTACGGGGCGGGCGAGTTCGACCGCGCCGCGGCCGAGTCCGGACCCGGCGCGGGGCCGCGGGTGCCGGCGCCGGCCGGGGCGAATCAGGGTACTGGTGCGGAGGCCGTGAACGGCGCGCCGTGGCTGGCTGGTGGCGCGGTGCCTTATGCGGAGGCGATGTTCGGCGCGGCGGACCAGTCCGGGCCGTCCGGGGACGCGAACCGGCAGGGCGCGAACGCGCAGGGCGCGAATACGCAGGGTGTGGGGCAGGGTGTGGGGCACGCGGGCGGTCCGGCGCCACAGGGCGCGGAGCGGCCGTTG
>JBOHCW010000343.1:0-6192 GCA_050725375.1 Actinocrinis sp.
GCAGCCTGGTCAACACCAACATCGTGTTCTTTCCGCTGTACCCGCTGCTGATCCGCATCGTCGGCTGGCCGCTGGGCCTGCTGCACGGCGCGCTCGTGATCAGCTGGGTCGCCGGGATCGTGGCCGCCGTGGCGATCCGGGCCGTCGGCCAGCAGTTGTATGACCGTCGTACCGGCGTCGTACTGGCCGTGCTGTGGGGCGTGCTGCCGACCGCGCTGGTCGAGTCGATGGCTTATACGGAATCGCTGCTCACAGCACTGATCGCGCTCGCGATGCTCTTTCTGTTACGTCGCCAATGGGTCGCGGCTGGCGTGGCTAGCTTTTTTGCCGGGCTCACTCATCCGACCGGGCTGACGATCGCCGCCGCGATCGACGTGTGCGCGATCGTGGCGATCGTGCGTCGCAGCGGCGAGGGCTGGCGGCCGTGGGTCGGCGCCATCCTCGCGCCGCTCGGCACGATCGGCTTCGTGGCCTGGGTCGGCATCGCGCTCGGGCGGTGGAACGGCTACTCGTACATGCAGAGCCACGGCTGGAACAACGCGCCGAGCGTCAGCGGCACCTGGCACGAGGTTCACCTGATCCTGACCCGATCCCAACAGCTCGGGTATTACGTGGCGCTCGCCGTCGTCCTGCTGGCGGTTCTGTCCGCGGCCGCGCTGACCTGGGGCCGGCAGCGCGCCCCACTCGGCGTGCTCGTGTTCACCTGGGTGTCCATCGCGGCGGCGCTGTACTCCGGCCCGGTCTACTTCCACTCCAAGGCGCGCTTCCTCGTGCCGGTCTTCACGCTGCTACTGCCGCTGGCCGTCCCGCTGGCCAGGCAGCGCCTGCGCGCCGTCGCGACGCTGCTCACCAGCGGCGCCCTCGCCTCGGCGTGGTACGGCGGTTATCTGCTCACGATCTGGACCCGCTCGCCCTGACGGTCTATTAGGCCACGACACCGCTCAGACGACGCTGCTTAAGCGACGCGCCGCAGGTAGGGGACGGTGGGGCGCGTTACGGGCGCGGCGGTTCCTGTCGTCGCTGTACCCGTGGCCGGGATGAGCGTTTCGGCCAGTTCGGCCAGCATGTCGATTGCCGTCGCGTTCACCCACGGAGCCGCTGCGGACAGCGAATCGGTCGCCTGGATCGCGTACCGGCGTGCCTCGTACATCGTCGCTTCGACCGCGCCGGTCTCGCGCACCAACGCGATGGCCTCGCGCGCCGCCGCCACGCGGTCGGGGTCGCGCAACAACTTGGTCAGGTATGGCTGCTCGCGTAGCGCTAGGAGCAGCGGCAGCGTGTAAACGCCGTCGGCGATGCCCTTACGCGGTCGTCGTGCGTCAGTCATGTCGCTGTCCGCTGGCCGGTCGGTGAAGGCGCGTGCGTCCTCACGCAACTGGAAGGCGATGCCGAGCGCCATGCCGTACTCGGCGAGGGCGGCGGTCGGCTTGAGGCCGAGGCTGCCCGACATCGCGCCGAGTCGGAACGAGGATTCGAACAGTGCGCCGCTGCGTGCCGCGATGCCGGCGAAGTACGTGTCCTGGACGCGGTACGCGTCGAACAGGGCGACCGACTCCTGTGCCTGGCCCTCGCACAGCCGGATGAACGTCCGCGCCGCGATCGCCGCCTCGGACCGGCCGAGGGCGCTGGCCGCCGCGAGGGCCTGGGCGAGCAGGTAGTCGCCGGCGAGCACCGAGCGCAGGTTGCCCTCGCGCGCCACGCTGACGGCCGCGGCGCCGGGACCGGCGCTCGCCTCGTCGTCGTCGAGCACGTCGTTGTGCACGACGCTGGCCAGGTGCAGCAGTTCCACGACGACGCCGGCCCGCACGGCACGCTCGGCCAGCAGCGCCGCCAGGTCGCGCGACGCGCAGTGCGCCGCCGCGAGGACGAGCACCGGCCGAAGCCGCCGGCCGGACGCGGCCAGCTCGGCGACCTGGTCGGACACGATCAGCGGCTCGGATCCGGCGATCTGCAGCACGCGGGCGACGCAGTCTTCGAGTTCACCGGTCAGCCGCTCCTCGCCGGCGTATCCGCCGACGATGTCGCGCGCCCTACTGCCGGGAACCTGCGCACGGACGGCGGGGGCGCAGTCCGCCGGTGCCGGCCCGCCTTGCTCGAATGCTGACGCGACGCTGTTCAATGCCATGCCCGCAGATTCCCGGAGCCCGTTAGCGGGCGGCTTAATTCGCCCTGTTCATCCAGACGGCGGCGGGGACGCAGCGGGCTGCCCCCGTTTGAGAGCCGATCCGTCCCGCGCCGTCACGATGGGGGTCGTCGCCTTATCTCGCCCTGTCTACCGTGCGACGTCGACCGTGCGACGAGATCCGCCTCCTCGGGTGCTTGTGACTCGGCTCGTCCCGCGTCCGACTCCTCGCCGCGGCTGTTCGCCGCACGCAGTCCGATCACCGCCGCGGCCAGCAGGAACATCGCGCCGACGAACATCGCGCGCCGGATGCCGCCGGTCAGTGCCGCAGGGTACGTACTGTGCGCCGCCAGCATGCCGTTCGTGCGCGCGGTCGAGATCGCCGACAGGACCGCGACGCCGAGCGCCGCGCCGAGTTGCTGCGAGGTGTTGAGCAGGGCCGCGGCCAGGCCCGCCCGGTCCTCGGGCACGCCCGCGTTCGCCGCCGTGGTGACCGCGACGAACATCGAGCCCAGGCCCAGCGACATCACCAGCAGGCCCGGCAGCAGGTCAGACGCGTACACGCCGTGCTCCGGCACCCGCGACAACAGGTAGAGCCCTGACGCCGCGATCAACGCGCCGACCACGATGACCGGCCGGGTCCCCGTGCGCACGAACAGCTTCGACGCGATCCCGGCCGCGATGCCGACCGCGAAGCACAGCGGCAGGTACGCGCTGCCCGCCTTGAGCTCCGAATAGCCGAGCACCTCCTGCATGTACAGCGTGAGGAAGTAGAACATCGACACCATGCCGGCCAGCGCGATCAGCTGCGTCGTGTCCGTGGCGGCCAGACCCCTGATCCGGAAGATCGACAGCGGCGCCAGCGGGTCGCCGCTGCGCGCCTCGTTGACCAGGAACAGCGCCAGCAGCACGATCGCGCCGGCCAGCTCGCCCAGCGTGCGAACGCTGCCCCACCCCTGATCCGGCGCCTTGACCAGCGCGAAGATCAACAGCAGCATCCCGGTCGAGGCGAGCACGGCGCCCGGTATGTCAAAGGTCGTACGCCGCTCGCGCGGACGCTCGCCCGGGATCAGCCGGAAGACCGCGACCGTGACCAGTACGCACACCGGCGGATTCACGAACAGCACCCAGCGCCAGCCCGGACCCTGCGTGAGCAGGCCGCCGAGCAGCACGCCCGCCGCCGAGGCCAGGCCGCCGGCCGCGCCCCAGACGCCGAGCGCCTTGTGCCGGTCGGTGCCCTCGGAGAAGGTCGTGGTCAGGATCGACAGGGTGGCCGGCAGCATCATCGCCGCGCCGACACCCTGGACGAGCCGCGCCGTCACCAGCAGGCCCGCGTTTGCGGCCAGGCCGCCGCCGAGCGAGGCCAGGCCGAAGACGACGGTGCCGGCCACCAGCACCCGGCGGCGCCCGAGCAGGTCGGCCGCGCGGCCGCCGAGCAGCATGAAGCCGCCGTAGGTGAGCAGGTAGCCGCTGATGACCCACTGAAGGTCCTGCACCGAGAAGTGCAGGTCCCGCTGGATCGAGGGCAGCGCGATGTTGACGATCGAGGCGTCCACGAAGTCGAGGAAGCCGATCATGCACAACAGGGCGAGCACGAGCTTGCCGCGCCTGGACGCGAGCATGGAAACAGGGACGGTCGTCGCCGCCATGGTGTGGTCTCCCGTGGTTGGTGTGCGGATTCTGTCAGCCGCCGGTTCGGCCGCCGGACCGGCGGCCGAACGCGGATTCAGCTGCCCCGCGCTACGTCGCGCAGCTTCTCGGGGTCGGCGATGATGTCGATGCGTACGATCCGGTCGTGCGTCACGGTGAACCCGATGACGCCCAGCGGGTTCGCCGGATCGCCGACGACGGCCCCCGCGCCGCCGTTGACGACCGCCGGCTTGAGCAGGTGCAGGAACCGGCGCGCGTTCGAGAGCACCGAGCGGCCGACGACCTGCGCTCCGGCCAGCGAGAGCGCGGGCACCCGGCTGTCGGGGCCGCGGTCCGTACGCACGGTCACGGCCGGGTCGAGCACCTTGAGCAAGGCCTCGAAGTCCCCGGCCCGCGCCGCCGCCAGGAACGCGTCCACCACGCGCCGCTGCCGGCCCAGGTCGGCGTCCGGATGGGGCGCCTCACGCACCCGGCGGCGGGCCCGGCTGGCCATCTGCCGCGCGGCGACGGGAGTTCGGCCGACCACCAGGGCGATCTCGTCGAAGGAGAGGCCGAACACGTCGTGCAGCACGAACGAGAGCCGTTCGGGCGGGCTGAGCGTCTCCAGCACGATCAGCAGCGCCAGGCCGAGCGAATCGGCCATCTCCGCGTGCCGCTCGGGGTCCAGCGCGTCCGGCCGTTGCACGATCGGCTGCGGCAGCCACGTGCCGGGATACTCCTCCCGGCGCGAGCGGCGAGTCCGCAGCATGCTGAGACAGATCCGGCCGACGACGGTGGTCAGCCACGCGTCCAGGTCGCTGATCGCGCCGTCGTCGCTGCGCGAGAGCCGCAGCCACGCCTCCTGCACGGCGTCCTCGGCCTCGGCGCGTGAGCCGAGCATGCTGTACGCGACCAGCCGCAGGTGCGCGCGGCTCGCCTCGAACTGCTGCGCCAGCCAGTCGGATCCACCGCCGGGCGCGGATTCGCCGCCGACCCCGGGTGCGCCGCCGACCTCGGGCGCACCGTCAGTGCGGTGCGTACTGTCGGTCTCAGGTGCGCCGCGCGCCGCGCGGGCCTCATCCTCGATCTCCATGCAGACTAGACGCGCCTCGCCCGCCGAATGTGACAAATCAGCGCTGACCTGCGCCGATGCCGGACTACACCGCGAGCCGGTAGGCGCGGGCCGCAGTGGCGCCGAAGACCTCGGCGCGCTCGACCGCGGACAGGCCGGCCGTCAGCTGCCCGGCGATCTGCGCGACCTCCTCGTACGAGGCCGCGAGCAGGCACACCGGCCAATCCGAACCGAACATCACCCTGGCCGGGCCGAACGCGTCGAGGACCACGTCCGCGTAAGGACGAAGGTCGTCGACCGTCCAGTGCGCCGTACCCGCCTCGGTCACCATGCCGGACAGCTTGCAGTACACGTTCGGCTCGGCGGCCAGCTCGCGCAGCAGCGCCGCCCACGGCTGCGTCCCGCGCGCCGCGATCGGCGGCTTGGACAGGTGGTCGAGCACGAACGTCGCGCCCGGCAGGGCCCGTACGGTCTCGATCGCGGCCGGCAGCTGGTTCGGCAGCGTGAGCAGGTCGAAACAGAGCCCCGCGTCCGCGACCGCGCGCAGCGAGCGGCGCACGTCGTCGCGGCACAGCCAGCGCTGGTCGGCCTCGCCCTGAACCAGATGCCTGATGCCGACGAGCCGGTCCCCGCCCGGAGCCTCGCGCAGCGCGGCCAGCCGGTCGGCGGCGTCCGGGGCGGTCAGGTCGACCCAGCCGACGACACCGGCCACCAGGTCCGAGCGCGCCGCCTCGGCGAGGAATTCGCGGGTCTCCGGCACGCTGGGCAGAACCTGGACCAGCACACTGCGGTCGACGCCCGCGGCCGCCGCCGGGCCCCGCAGGTCCGCGACGGTAAAGGTCCGACGGATCGGCGCCAGCTCGGGAGCGTCGAGCCAGCCCTGTTCGCGGCGGCCGAGGTCCCACAGGTGGTGGTGTGCGTCGATGACCATGCCGAGACTGTACCGGCTACCTTGCCGACCCGCGCCGGGCGGCGGCGAGAGATCGGATCAGTAGCCGGACAGTCTGCGGTCAGGATGCGACCAGTGTGGTTGGTGCCGATGTGGTCGGCGCCCTCTCAGGCCTCGGACACGGGGACGGCGACGCTGGACCTCGCCTCCGGCACACCGTTCGGCCCGGCCCCGCCGTTCACGGCCGCGCCACCGTCGTCGACTGCTGTCACGGCCGCTGTGTCCGCACCCTCGACGAACTCGACCGTCGGCTGCATCTCCCGGTCGAAGCCGACCTCGCGGCGCTCGCCGGTCATCGTCAGGCGCAGCGTGGCGCGGATGTCGGCGCTCGACGCGCCCACGCGCAGCTCGACCTCGCCGGCGTCGACGATCCGGCGCCCGGCCCGGCCCGTGTACGAGGTCAGATCCGCGTGCAGCTCG
>JBOHCW010000344.1:0-10503 GCA_050725375.1 Actinocrinis sp.
GCATCGGCGCCCGACCCGGCGCCAACCCCTACGGCTCCGGCGACCACATCATCGCCAACGTCTGGATCAAGCCCCCCGGCGAATCCGACGGCGACTACCCCACCGCCAGCCACACCCACGGCGACCCACACTGCGACCCCGCCGGCACCCAAACCGACGGCAACGGCGGCACCTACCCCACCGACGCCATCCCCGGCTACGACGTCCCGGCCGGAAACTGGTTCGCCGCGCAGTTCCAGCAGCTGGTCACCAACGCCTACCCGCCGATCGGCTAACACGTCCGGTGAAAGTCAACTGATCAACGCACGACCGCACAGCCAGTTGCCCCCGGCCCCGCGCCGGGGGCAACGTGCGTTCGGAGGGCGACCCGCTCAGTGGCACACGGCAATACGAGCCGGCGCCTGGTCTAGCCGACAGGGCCGGGTACAACAAGCGGAACCGCGCCTCAGACCCCGCTGCCCTCGACGTACGCCGCCAGCCCGGCCAGCACCTGGTCGTGGATCCTGTTCAGGCCCTTCGGCGCGAACGTACGCTCGAAGAACCCGCCGATCCCGCCCGCACCGTTCCACACCGCGTCCACCGTCACCAACGACACGTTCCCCTGGCCGCTGACCGTCCAGGTGATCCGCATCGACGAGTTCCCGTCCGCCTCCACCAACGTCAACGCAGCAGGCTGCGACACCTGCGCCACCACGTCCCGCACCCGCTTCTCCGTCGCCGCGAGACGCCACGACGCCACCGTGCCCGCACCCACGCCGCCCTCGCGCACCGCGTACGCGCTGTACTGCGCCGGCAGGATCTTCGGCCGGACCGTCACGTAGTCGGACAGCGCCTCGAACACCGCTCGCGACGACACCGCGATCTGACGGCTCGTCGCCGCGCGCACCTGACCCATCCGCTGCTCCTCACACATTCACGCAATACGCCCGACCCGGTATCGGCCCCACCATATCCCGGCTCGTCACGACCAGTCCCCACCGGCGGCCGGCGAACACACGTGCCAGCACCCCACGTACAAGCGTCACACTGCCGAGCGTCTCTTACCGCTATACGCATACCACTGCGGTCGCCCGGCGCGCCCAAAGCACCACTCGGCGCAGACCCATCAGAGCCTTGCTTGCCACCGCGTGCATCCAGACAGACACTGCCCGCACCAATGTCCCAGGGGAGGACACCATGGCCACCGTCGCCTCACGCATCCGCACCACGGCGGCCGTCGCCGCCGCCACCGCCGTCCCCCTGATCGTCGTCGCCGCGCTCGGCAACCAGGCGCTGCAAAACTGGCGCGACACCCGCGCCGGCGACAGCAACCACTGGGTCGCAGACCTCTTCCAGCCACTGGCCCTCGCCGGCTGGCGCTTCAACCCCGGCTCCGGCCCCAACGCCACCGCGCATTGGGCCGCACCCCTGGTCTTCAACGTCGCCATCGTCGTACTCACCGCGCTGCTCGCCCTCGCCGCGGCCCACAACCGCGGCCGCGTCGCATCCTTCTTCGGCGTCTGGGGAGCGGTCACCCTCGCCGGAGCGGGAGCCGGCCTGATCTGCACGCCGTTCGCGTACAGCGGCGTCACCGGCGGCGCCGGCGCGGACGCCTACCGCAACACCCTCGCCGAAGGACTGCTGCTCGGCTTCATCGTCGGCTTCATCGCGGCCATCGTCGCCACCGCCTTCGCCGGAAGTGGCGGCAGCAAGAGCACCGCGAACGCCCAGGCGATGCAGCCGGACCCCGATTACGACGAAACCAGACCGCTGTTCAGCTGAGCCGAGCACTGACACCTCGTCACTACGGATGCGCTGGGAACGTGAGTTTTCACGTCCCCAGCGCATCCTGGCGTCTAACCGACCATCAGACGACTGGTCGCCATACAGCCGGTCGTTAGACACGTACTCACAAGACCGCGCGCAGCGCCGCACCGAGCCGTTCGTACTCGTCCTGATGGTTGTAAAGCTGTGCTGAGATCCGCAACATGACCTGACCGCCCCACACATTGATTACCGACTCGATCGCGAACTCGTCCGCGATCCGGTCGCGTATCGCGTCCGCAGCCGCCTTATCCGGCGCGAGCCCGGCCAAGGGCACCAGGCGCATCGGCATACCCACGCCGTCATCCGCGAAGTCCACAGGCATCGCGGACAGGTCGGCACCCAGTGCGTCAGCGATCACCCGCTGCCCATAGGCGGCGAGCGCGCCATTACGCGCCCGCACCGCGTCCCAACCCAGACGCTCGAAGAACCGCAACGCCGCGGGAGCAGCCAACCAAGCCGACGAGTCCGCCGTTCCCGGCAACAGGAACGAGTGCGGGAAACCCTCGTCCTCGCGCCACGACACCGGGAACGAACCGATCAGATGCCGCCACTGCTCGGCCACGTACAAACCCGCCGTCGCGCGCGGCGCGCACGGCCACTTGTGAAAGTTACCCACCCAGAAATCCGGCCGGAACGCATCGAGCTGAACCGGAAGCAGGCCCGGCGCGTGCGCGGCGTCCACCAACACGGCCACACCCCGCGACCGCATCAGCGTACATATCCGCTCGACCGGAAACCGCCGCGCGGTCGCCGAGGCGACCTGGTCGATCACCAGCAAACGTGTCCTGGGCGTCACGGCGGCCAGCAGCGCGTCCACGATCTCGTCATCGGCGGCGGCCAACGGAATGCCGACCGACAGCACCGACGCCCCGACACGTGCCGCGGCCTTCTGCGCACCGACCAGGACCGCGCCGTAGCCGTGATCCGTCACCAGCACCTCGTCACCCGCCGCCAGCGGAAAGACCGCCAGCACGACTGCGACCCCCGACGTCGCGTTCGGCACGAACGTCACGCCGTCGTCGTCCGCGCCGAGAAACCGCGCCAGCTCCAGGCGGGCCGCGTCCAGCGCCGGCTGCAACTCGCGCCGGAAGAACCCGACCGGATTCGCGTCCATCCGCGCGCGCCACCGCTGCTGCTCCGCCAGCACCGGCAGCGGTACCGCGCCGAACGAGCCGTGATTCAGGTGGGCGAGCTTCGGATCGAGAGACCACAGCTCAGGGCAATACAACGGATCGGTCGCGTCGGTCACGACTGGGAGAATACAGATCACGTTCCCGGGGCATCCGCGCCGGATACGTAAGCGCGTGACGCACGGGAGGTTGTCGGCGCCGAGCCGCGAGCCGCTCCCCCGCTTTGACGTAACGCGTCGACGCCGGCGCCCGAAGACGCGACGCCAGACGCGGTTGGTGCTGGGCGTGACACTGACCGAATTCTCTCCGCGCGAAGCCTTGTGTTGAGTCCTTGGCGATTAGGTTTTTTGATACTCGGCCACGGACGGGAACAGCTAGTTGGGCCTGTTATCTAGGTTTCTACATCGCGAATCGCGAGAACTGCGAACTCGCGACGTTGGGATGCCTCGGTCCCTGACTTCCGGGCGGACCTGCGGAAAGGCGGTTGGATTCGAGGCTGGCAGAGCCGGTACGTGAGCCTACGCTCGTTGCTCGTTCTAGGAGTTGATGTGCACTGTTGCCACCGATTCGCATAACATGCGAAGATCTCGCGGAAAATGCGACTCACGGAGGGTGGCCATTGATGGGGTCCAACCGGCAGGCGCCCGGGGCGGCGGCGCTGCATCTGGCCTCGGGCGTGGCGCTGCTGCGCCCGGAGGAGCAGGTGTTCCAGGCGATGCTGGACGGCTGGCGCAACCAGCAGCTCGCGCGCAACCTCGCGTTCACCACGATCGAGTCGAGACAGCGGCTGGTGCAGCGCTTCCTGCGGTTCGCCGGGGTAGGCCCCCTGGCACTGGAGCGCCGCGGATGCGGACGCGTTCATCACCGAGGCGCGCTCGATCCGCGGGGTGAGCCACAGCACGGTGCTGGGCTACGAGATGGCGCTGCGGATGTTCATGGCGTACCTGACGGACCCGCACTACGGCTGGGCCGAGGAATGCGCGACGCGCTTCGGCACCCACCCGGTGCAGATCATGTACGAGTGGAACTCCGCCCGCCACGTCCAGGAGGCTCAAGGCCGCCCCGGCAAGCGGGCGCTGACGCATGAGGAGCTCCAGGCCCTGTTCGACTGGGCCGATGACCGCGTCGGCGCGGCGACGGCCGCCGGGCGCAAGGGCTCGCTCGCCGCGTTCCGCGACGCGGTGCTGTTCAAGACTGCCTACGCGTGGGGGCTGCGCCGCAACGAGGTGCGCAACCTGGAGCTGTGCGATCTGTCGACCAACCCCAAGGCGCCGCAGTTCGGGAAGCTCGGGGTGGTGCGGGTCCGGTTCGGCAAGGCGATGCGCGGCTCACCGCCCAAGCGCCGCAGTGTACTGACGGTGCCGCTGTTCGACTGGGCCGTTGAGGCCCTGTCCCAGTGGATCGAGGAGGTGCGCCCGGCGCTGGCCGGCGACACCAGCAGCGCGCTGTGGCCCTCCGAGCGCGGCGAGAAGCTCTCGGCCGGGGCGGTGAGCACCGTCTTCACCCGGGCCCGCAAGGAGCTCGGCCTGAGCGAGGGCCTTGACTTCCACTCGCTGCGCCGCTCGTATGTCACCCACCTTATAGAGGCTGATTATGACGAGCTGTTCGTCCAACAGCAGGTAGGGCACGAATACGCCTCGACCACGTCCCTTTATGCACATGTCAGTCCCGACTACCGGGCCCGCACCGTCACGGCCGCGCTCGGCCGCATCGCCGCACAGGCGAGCGGACGCAAGGAGGCGTGATGACCACCTCGAGAATCTCCTACGGCTGGCACCTGCGCGAGATCATGGCCGCCCGGGGCCTGAACAGCATCTCCGACCTGATCCCGCTGCTCAAAGAGCGCGGCATCGACCTGTCGGCCTCCCAGATCTACCGGCTGGTCGGGGCCAAACCCGAACGCCTCTCCCTCACGCTGCTCGGGGCGCTGTGCGACGCGCTCGAATGCACCGTCGAAGACCTCTGCCACTTCACCACCGAGGCCGCGGCCAAGCCCCGCGCCGCCGCTGGCGGCGCAAGCGTCATCGACCTCAACTCCACGATCCGCCCGATCCGGGCACGGGTGCGGCGCACCGACTGACCATGCCCACCACCTGCACCCGCTGCGACCACGACCGGCACCCGAACAGCATCCACGCCCTGTGCCCCGGCTGCCTCTACGCCACACAACTGGCCGATGCGCTCGACGACGGCACCGGCCGCACCGCCGCCGCGCTCGCGCCCCTGCACCAACTCCTGCTGACCCGGCACGTGACCGCCAGGGGCGCCCTGTCCTGGCTGAACTCGAACCCTCACGTCGGCGACCCGCTGCGCGGCATGGCCCGCGGCGCCATGAGCATCAGCCACCAGACCCTCGATGCCCACCCCTCCCCCCGCACCGCCGCCCACATGCGCGACCTACTCATCCAGGCCGGCCTGCTCGAACCGCGCGACCGCCACCTCGCCCAGTTCGAAGCCTGGCTCGCCGGCAAGCTCGCCGCCATCATCGATCCCGGCCACCAGCAGCTCATACGACGCTTCGCCACCTGGCGGGCACTACGCCAACTGCGCCGCCGCGCCGAGACCCGCGCAGTGGAAGACGGCGAGACCCGCCGCTACCGGCAAGAGATCAACGTCGCCACCGACTTCCTGGCCTGGCTGGCCGAGCAGGGCGCCACCCCCAAAACCTGCCGCCAGGCCCACCTCGACGCCTGGCTGGCCACCGGACCCACCACCCGGATCAAAGCCGGCGCCTTCCTGCGCTGGGCCACCGAGAGCCACGAGATGCCAGCACACCTGAAGCTCGCACAGCCCATCCTCGGCACAGGCCTGACAATCAGCCAGGACGACCGGCTCTCCACCCTGCGCCGCATCCTGGAGGGCACCGAGATCCCACTCCAACTCCGCGCCGCCGGAACCCTCCTGATGCTCTACGCCCAGCCGATCTCCCGCATCTCCCAACTCCCCCTCGACGCACTGAGCACCAGTCCCACCGTCACCATCGCACTCGGCAGCCGCGAACCAGCCGACGTCCCCAGCCCGTTCGCCGAGATCTTCCACGAGTTTCTCGCCTCCCCCCGCACAAGCCCGTGGACAGCCGCCAACGCCGGAACCCCCTGGATGTTCCCCGGGCTACGCCCCGGACACCACATCCACCCCACCCAACTGCGCAACCGCCTGCGCGACCACGGCATCCACCTGCTCGGCGCCCGCACCTCGGCGCTCCACGCGCTGATACGCGAGATACCCCCGGCCGTCGTCGCCCAGGCCATCGGCTACACCGACGCCGTCATCGAGAAGCACTCCACCGAGATCGCCCGACCATGGGCCACCTACGCCAGCTACCGACGCCAGGAACCCTCCACCCACCGAAGGAACACAGAGTGACCACCAACGACATCACCCACCAGGTCCCAGGGGAGAACTCACGACACTTCAATACGCAATGCCGTCAGTGGACTGATGCACCTTGCGCACCACCATTCACAGAGGGACTTACAGCTCTCCTCTCCACCTGCGACAGTGGAGGGAACCGCAGGCAGCTGCCGCCGAAGCCGGGAAGCCCGCGGGTGCGTCGCGGCGCTGCGCACCCGCGCCGGTTCAAGGCCGGCGCCGCGCTCCCCCGGGCGCCGTCGGCGGTCACTCGCGCCGGACTGCGCCCACCCTGCTGGCGATCATCGGACTATTGGCGTCCGAACGGGTGGCGGTGGCTTAGGTATGACAGGATGCCGATTCGGCCGTACGACTCAACCTCGGAAATTCCCCGCCATAACATCCGTGATCTGGTCATTCTGGATTCAGGACGCGATCAGCGCGTCGCAGCCAACTGACCAGGCAGGGTGGGCTCGCGTGAACAGCAGCGGCGGGACTTCGTATTCAGAGACCGGACACATGGTGCGCGTGCGCGGTTTCGCGGTGATCGTGCACCAGTGCGACTATCTCGACCTGGTCAGCCGACATCCCGACCTGAACCGGGGAGACTACGGCACCTATCTCGCCGACCTGCAGTCCCGGATGGCGGCGGCGCACCAGATCGGGCGGCAGGTATTGGTCGGCCCGTTCCTGCCCGACCAATACGAAAGCTACGCGGAGGCGATCGGCGAGCCGGCCGGTCTTCCGCAAACGGTCCGTTCGTACGACGACTTCGTCGCGCGCATCGGGCCGCACACCAGGCTGTGGGAGGGCGAACCGATAGGCCGCGTCGTCGCGCAGTTGCGAGCGTCCACGGACACCCGAGCCGACCAAGCGACACTCTTGCCGTTGCTCAAACAGGCCGCGGAACTGCACTCGGATCCGCAGCAGGCCGTCAGCCGGGCGCTCGACACCGCGACAGCGGTCTTCGCGCCCTTGACCAGACGCGCCGAACCCGGCCACCACACGCTCACCTGCAGCGTGCGCCTTCCCGAGGATCAGGTCAGCTACGTGCTTCCCATCGTGCGGACCAAGGAACTCGTGGCGTTCCCGGATGACGGGCCGGAGCAGCTGTTGTGGGCCGCGATGGCGATCGCGCAACTCGCCGAGCGTCCGGCGACGCTCGTGCTGCGCACCCGGCCGCTCGCACAGAATCTCGCGGAACTCGCGGATTCCGCACAGTCGCCTGGCCGCCGGCCGGGTGCGCTCACGGTGCGCACGTGGCGACTGGTCGCGGGACAGGCCGTGCCGCTGACCGCGGGTCAGGCGTTCGCCTTCGCATGCACCGACCCATCCGACGGACAGCCCGTCCCGCCCGAGTGGGGCGCAGACTACGCGGACGCGTTCCCGGCCGACGAAGACTTCTGGTGAGCAGCAGCGAGTGTTCCTGAGATCGGCGGCGGACATAACGGGTCCCGCCGCGGTGGTGACTGCGGCGGGACCCTGGATTATCGAGCGCTGATGCCGAGGCCTAGCGCCGCGGTACCGATCCGTTGTTGCTCACTGTACGTCGACGACGAACTTCGCCGAGGCGCTCACGCCGTGGTAGTTCACCGTGGCCGTGACGGTCGCCACGCCGGTGCCCACTGTGCGGATCAGCTGGTTGTGATCGACACGGACGACCCCCGGGCGGTCGCTGGTGTACTTGACGGTCACACCCGGACCGGTCGGGCCGGTCGGACTCGCCGCGCCGGCCGCAGCATTCTGCGACCTTCCTTCGGCTCCGTTAACGCAGCCTTCCCCCGCGGGTCGCCGGGCGGCCGCCTGGAAGCCCCTCGGCCATGGAGAGACTGTCGGGTTCCGCGTCACACGGGGATTGAGGAAGAGGTCTTCCATGACTGCCGTCAACCGCCGCAGGTTCGTCCAATTGACCGGCGGTGCGGCCGCCGCCTCCGTGCTCTCCACGAGCATCGCCCGCGCCGCCGCCGTCCCCGCCGCCCGCCGCACCGGCACGCTGCGCGATATCGAACACGTCGTCGTGCTGATGCAGGAGAACCGCTCGTTCGACCACTACTTCGGCACGCTGCGCGGAGTGCGCGGCTTCGGCGACCCGCGGCCGGTGACGCTGCCGAGCGGCAAGCCGGTCTGGTACCAGTCCGACGGCACGAAGGACGTGCTGCCCTTCCACCCGGACGTCACCGACCTGGGCCTGCGTTTCCTCCAGGACCTGCCGCACGACTGGAACAGCACCCACGTGGCCTGGAACAACGGCAGGTACGACCAGTGGATCCCGGCCAAGAGCGCGACCTCGATGGCGCACCTGGAACGCGGCGACATCCCGTTCCACTACGCGCTCGCCGACGCGTTCACCGTCTGCGACGCGTACCACTGCTCGATGCTCGGCCCGACCGACCCGAACCGCTACTACATGTGGACCGGCTACGTCGGCAACGACGGCAAGGGCGGCGGCCCGGTGCTCGGCAACGACGAGCTCGGATACTCCTGGACCACCTATCCGGAGCGGCTGGAGACGGCCGGGGTCTCCTGGAAGATCTACCAGGACGCGGGCGACGGATTGGACGGCCCCGGCTTCTGGGGCTGGACCTCGGACGCGTACATCGGCAACTACGGCGACAACTCCCTGCTGTACTTCGACCAGTACCGCGACGCCGCGCCCGGCGACCCGCTGTACGACAGGGCGCGCGTCGGCACGAACGCCAAGGGCGGCCAGGACTTCTTCGAGAACCTGACGGCGGACGTGAAGTCCGGCGCCCTGCCGCAGGTCTCCTGGGTCGTGGCGCCGGAGGCCTTCACCGAGCACCCGAACTGGCCGGCCAACTACGGGGCCTGGTACGCCTCCAAGGTGCTCGACGCGCTGACCTCGGACCCCGAGGTGTGGGCCAAGACGGCCCTGTTCATCACCTACGACGAGAACGACGGCTTCTTCGACCACAGCGTCCCGGCCTTCGCGCCGACCTCGCGGGCCCAGGGCCTGTCGACCGTGGACACCGTCGACGAACTGTTCACCGCCCCCGACGCCGACGGGGACGCCACCGGGCCGTACGGGCTCGGCGTGCGGGTGCCGATGCTGGTCGTCTCGCCGTGGAGCAAGGGCGGCTGGGTCTGCTCCGAGGTGTTCGACCACACCTCGATCATCCGGTTCCTGGAGCGCCGCTTCGGCGTGCACGAGCCGAACATCTCGCCGTGGCGCCGCGCGGTGTGCGGCGACCTGACCGCCGCGTTCGACTTCTCCGCGACCGAGCCCAGGGTGCCCGCGCTGCCGGACACCGGCGGCTACTTCCCGCCGGACCGGAAACGGCACGCGGACTACGTGCCCGCACTGCCGGCGAACCCCGCGCTACCGACGCAGGAGCCCGGCCTGCGCGCGGCCCGGCCGCTGCCGTACGACCTGGCCGCCGACGCCGCGGTCACCGGCGGCAGGCTGCGCATCGCCTTCGCCAACCACGGCGCGGCGGGCGCGGCCTTCCTGGTCACCTCGGCGACACATCCGGCCGGGCCGTGGACGTACACGGTCGAGGCGGGCAAGTCCCTCGCCGACACGTGGGACGTGGCCGCGGACGGCAAGGGCGCGTACGACTTCACCGTGCACGGGCCGAACGGCTTCGAGCGCCGTTTCCAGGGCCGGGCATCGAGCGCCGGTGTCGAGGTCGCGGCCGTGCAGGTCTGCGGCGAGGACACGGTTGAGCTCACTCTGGTGAACAAGGGCGCGACGACGGCGCGTTTGACGGTAACCGACGGCTATAGCGCGCACGACCGCGTTACGCATTCGCTGCGTCCGGGCGCGCACACCACGCACGTCGCGAACGTGCGCCGCACCAACGGCTGGTACGACCTGTCCGTCGCCTCGGACGAGGACGCCTCGTTCACACGGCAGTTCGCCGGGCACGTCGAGAACGGCAAGCCGAGCACCAGCGACCCGGCCATCGGCGCGAAGTAAGCGCCCTTCCTGTCGGTCTGGAGTGAGGCGACAAGCGGGCAGTACACGGTGGCGGTGTCGGGATTTCGGTCCCGCGCCGCCACCCTGTCGTCTCCGGCGAAGACCACCTGGGACGTGCTGACACGGCGCCAGATGTGTGCGCGGACGAACGAAGCCGGCGGCACGCTCGTGAACTGGCGGCCGTCGCGACCGACTTGACGTCCGGCGCGCGAACCTCGGCGCCAGTGCAGGTCACCGTGCAGGGCACCGACTGCTTCGGAGGTGATCGACTGCCATGCG
>JBOHCW010000345.1:0-3972 GCA_050725375.1 Actinocrinis sp.
CTCCGCGCCCGCGTCGACGAACACCTTGTCCAGGCCCTCGGCCTCGGCTTCGAGCCGCACCCGCGCCGAGCCCGGGACCACCAGCATCCGCACGCCCTCGGCCACCTTGTGGCCCTTGATGACTTCCGCGGCAGCGCGCAGGTCCTCGATCCGGCCGTTGGTACAGGAACCCACGAACACGGTGTCCACGGTGATCTCGCGCAGCGGCGTGCCGGCGGTCAGGCCCATGTATTCGAGCGCGCGCTCGGCCGACGACCGCGCGTTCGGGTCGGCGTACGAGGCCGGGTCCGGAACGCGGTCGCCGAGCGGCGCGCCCTGGCCGGGGTTGGTGCCCCAGGTGACGAACGGGGTCAGCGCGTCGGCGTCGATCTCGATCTCGGCGTCGAACACGGCGTCGTCGTCCGTGCGCAGGGTCGACCAGTACGTGAGGGCGGCCTCCCAGTCGGCGCCCTGCGGGGCGTGCGCCCGGTCCTTGAGGTAGCCGAAGGTGGTGTCGTCGGGCGCGATCATGCCCGCGCGCGCGCCGGCTTCGATCGACATGTTGCAGACCGTCATCCGGCCTTCCATGGACAGCTCGCGGACGGCCTCGCCGCGGTATTCGAGCACGTATCCCTGCCCGCCGCCGGTGCCGATCTTCGCGATAACCGCCAGGATGACGTCCTTGGCGCTCACCCCGGGCTTAAGGCGCCCGGTGACGTTGATCGCCATGGTCTTGAACGGCTTGAGCGGCAGCGTCTGCGTGGCGAGCACGTGCTCGACCTCGCTGGTGCCGATGCCGAACGCCAGCGCGCCGAACGCGCCGTGCGTCGAGGTGTGCGAGTCGCCGCACACGATGGTCATGCCGGGCTGGGTCAGGCCCAGCTGCGGGCCGATCACGTGCACCACGCCCTGGTCCGCGTCGCCCAGCGAGTGCAGCCGGACGCCGAACTCGGCGCAGTTGCGGCGCAGGGTCTCGATCTGCGTGCGCGAGACCGGATCGGCGATCGGCTTGTCGATCTCCAGCGTCGGGGTGTTGTGGTCCTCGGTCGCGATGGTCAGATCGGGACGGCGCACGGGCCGGCCGGCCAGCCGCAGGCCGTCGAAGGCCTGGGCGCTGGTGACCTCGTGCACGAAATGCATGTCGATGTAGAGCAGGTCCGGCTCGCCCTCGGCCCGGCGCACCAGGTGCGCCTCCCAGACCTTCTCCGCCAGGGTGCGACCTCCGGCCGCCACAGATCCCGCGGCTTGCGATGCCATCGGCTTCGTCTCCTTCGATTCCACCGCCCCCGCCGTTGGGGTGTCGGCGATCGGATTACGCTCGCTGTGGGGAGCGCGTCTCGGTGAGTCCCGCACTGTCTCATCCTGCACTGCCCAGCCCGGTGACCCGAGCCTGTCACCGCCGCGGTGGCCATCGCATTTGTGTCTCGTGATTTGAGATGGCAATATCGTTCCATGGACACAACGCGCACTGTGGACACAGGTCGTTCCATGGACACCGGCCGCACGTTGGATCCCGCGCGGCCGGCGGACCCGGCCCGCGCGGCGGAGCCGTCCCGGCAGAAGGACGCGACATCCAGCGGCGTCGGCGTGCTGGACAAGGCGGCCGCCGTGCTCTCGGCGCTGGAGTCCGGCCCGGCCACGCTGGCCTCGCTGGTGTCGGCCACCGGCCTGGCCCGGCCGACCGCGCACCGCCTGGCGGTCGCGCTGGAGCACCATCGCCTGGTCTCGCGGGACATGCAGGGCCGGTTCATCCTCGGCCCGCGGCTGTCCGAACTGGCGGTCGCGGCGGGCGAGGACCGTCTGCTGGCAGCGGCCGGTCCCGTCCTTACGCATCTGCGCGACATCACCGGTGAGTCCGCGCAGCTTTACCGGCGCCAGGGCGACATGCGCGTGTGCGTCGCGGCGGCCGAGCGCCTGTCCGGCCTGCGCGACACGGTCCCGGTCGGCACGGCGCTGCCGATGGCCGCGGGCTCCGGCGCGCAGATCCTGCTCGCGTGGGAGGAGCCGGACCGGATGCACCGCGGCCTGCAGGGCGCGCGGTACACGGCCACGACGCTCGCGGGCGTGCGGCGGCGCGGCTGGGCGCAGTCGGTGGCCGAGCGCGAGATGGGCGTCGCGTCCGTGTCGGCGCCGGTGCGCGGCCCGAACAACCGGGTGATCGCGGCCGTGTCCGTCTCCGGCCCGATCGAGCGGCTGACCCGGCAGCCAGGCAAGCTGCACAGCGAGGCCGTGGCCGAGGCGGCCGCGCCGCTTGCCGCGACATTCCTAAGCACGCCTCAACGACGCGTTATCGCGCGCCGCACTCCTCGCCTGCTCTAGACCTCTGGTCCACAGTGTGACCGGAAGATCCGCAGCTCCGCCGCCCGCGTGTGCCGCCGCGTTTCGGAAAACCTTTGCCCGGCGCCTCTTGACCGGACAATTGGTCTAGTCCACTGTGTGTGCTGTCCACTCTCTCGGACGGATCTGCTCTTCGAACCGCGACGCGGCTCGGACCGGACGGCGACCGGTTCGCCTCGCTCACCCCGGCGGTGTCCCGCCCCTGCCCAGGCTGCGCAGGACCTCCCGCAGGCGCGACTGATGTGAACAGGAGAAGCCTTGAAACGGAAGCAGTTCATGGCGATCGGGGCGGTGGCGGCCGTGGCGCTGTCCACCGGCGCCACCCTCGCCCTCGCCTCGTCCAGCAGCGCGGCCACCGGCGCGCTGTCCAGCAACTGGTACGGCTCGGCGCCGTACGTGTTCGTCAACGACCCGGCCACCCCCGACCTCGGCTCGGTGATGGACGCCACCGGCCAGAAGGCGTTCGAGCTGGCGTTCATCCTCGACTCCGGCGGCTGTACGCCGTCCTGGAACGGCAACGACAACGTCTCCAGCGACACCTCGGTCGGCAACCTGATCAACACGGTGCGCGCCAAGGGCGGCGACGTGTCGGTGTCCATCGGCGGCTACGGCGGCACGAAGCTCGGCCAGACCTGCGGCAGCGCCTCGGCGACCGCCGCGGCCTACCAGCAGGTGGTCACCAAGTACTCGATCCACGCGATGGACTTCGACCTCGAAGAGCCCGAGTACGAGAACACCGCGGCGATCGCGAACGAACTCGGCGCGGCGAAGATGCTGCAGAGCAACAACCCCGGCCTGATCGTCACGGTCACCATGCCCGGCACCAACGCGGGCACCGGCTGGTTCGGCACCCAACTGCTGGACGAGTCCAAGTCGCTCGGCTTCACCCCGGCCAGCTTCGCGATCATGCCGTTCGACGGCGGCTTCAACGGCGCCGCGTCGCAGACCGCCGCGCTCAACGCGTTCCACGGCCTGCTTGAGACGCACCTGGGCTGGGACAGCGCGACCGCCTTCTCGCACGAGGGCGTCTCGATGATGAACGGCCGCTCGGACAGCGGCGAGTACTTCTACCAGGCCGACTTCCAGACGGTGCTGAGTTACGCGGAGAGCAACCACCTCGCCCGCTACACGTTCTGGGACGTCAACCGCGACCGGCAGTGCAGCCCGCCGGACAACAACGGCGCGACCTCCAGCACGTGCAGCAGCGTGACGCAGGGCGCGTGGGACTTCACCAAGTACACGACCCAGTTCGCCGGCGCCACGCCTCCCACCACCACCCCGCCGACCTCGGCCAGCCCGACCGGCAGCACCGGCGGCGGTGGCGGCGGCACGTGTAGCGCGGCCGCTTGGTCTGCCGGCACCGCGTACAACGGCGGCGCCGTGGTCAGTTACAACGGCGACCAGTGGACCGCCAAGTGGTGGACCCAGGGCGACATCCCCGGCAGCAACTCGCAGGGCGTCTGGACCGATGGCGGCCCGTGCAGCGGCGGCGGCGGTTCGACCGGTGGCGGCGGCGGTGGCACCTGCGCCGCGGCCTGGTCGTCCGGCACGGCGTACAACGGCGGCGCGGTCGTCAGCTACAACGGCCACGACTGGACTGCCAAGTGGTGGACCCAGGGCGACATCCCCGGCAGCAACTCGCAGGGCGTCTGGACC
>JBOHCW010000346.1:0-5414 GCA_050725375.1 Actinocrinis sp.
GGACAAGACACAAACCCCTGCGATGAAGAGAACGACTCGCTGCCGAGCCACGACGGCGAGCAGCGCTCCCGGATGCGAGACGACCACAGACGACCTTGCCCGGCGGGTGTCCCGCGTGAGCTTCGCCGACGAAAAACGACGCATTATGACCCATGCGTCGGGGGCCTTCGATCAACACCCACACTCACGTCACCTTCACGACCCCAACCACCAACATACCCAAAACCCAGCGGATGTCCCGCCAGGACGGACAACACCCAGAACCGAGCCCGCGTGCAAGACCCGAATACACCGCCGCCGTGAACCCGCAGCGAGACGTCACGCTCATCGCAGGGGCTTGTGTCTAGCACAGCGAGACACACAGCCTCCGACGCCGCTGTTAAACACATAAACCCGCGACGAACACTCACGACTCGCTGCCGAGCCACGACGGCAAGCAACGCGCCGGATACGAGACGACCCCAGACGACCTTGCCCCGCGGGAGTCCCGCGTGAGCCTCGCCGACGAAAAACGACGCGTTATGACCCGTGCGTCGGGGGCCTTTCCACCACGCGCCACTGCCCACAACAGCGTGAGCGGCACCGAATCGGTCCCTACTTGTCAGAAGGCCACGGTGATCCGGGTGCACCGGCCGTCCCGGTCGCGCCCGGCCCGCACCGGGCCGGCCGCTCGGCCGGCGGGGAAGACCACCAGGCCGGAGAACTGCACGGGTCGGTCCGGGTGGTCGGCAAAGCGCTCGGCGAGCAGTTCATACTCGTCGACGGGCTCGTCACCGAGGTCAGTGAACTCGTCCAGCGCGGCGGCGTCGAGCAGGCAGACATGGCCGGACGGAGTGTCGAAAGCGGGCGCCGCCTCGAACCAGCGCACCGGCTCGGCCTCAGCGAGGCGCAGCTCGAAGCCGGACGGGTCGGCCGTGACCGGGTAGCTGCCCGGCGCGAACTCCAAGCCGAGCGGCTTGGAGTCGCCGAACAGCTCCCCCGGGTCGCCGACGATGAGCCGTCCGGTCGGCAGGTCGAGCATGGCCTCCATACCCGTGATCCTAGGGCGCGGTCGACTGCGTTCAGGTGGTCGACCGCCTTGGACCGCCTTAGAGGGTGCTCGGCACGCGAGCCCGGCAGCCCAATCCGCGCATGCTCTACATCGCTACATCTGCACTTGGGTCAGCCGAATGCTGTTACCGGACGGGTCGCGCAGCCCGGCGTCAATGCCGTACTCGCGCTTCTCCGGCTTCTCGACGAACTCGACGCCGCGCGCGGACAGCTCTTCGTACGCGGCCTGGCAGTCGTCGGTGGTCAGGAAGACGGTGCCGGCGAAGCCCTTGCCCATCAGCGAGCGCACCTGCGCGGTGGTCTCGCCGTCCATCAGCGGCGGCCCGGGGATGGTCATCAGCACCAGCGCGAAGTCGGACTGGTCGGGCGGGCTGACGGTAAGCCAGCGGAAGTTCTCGTCGAGGGTGACGTCCATCCGCACCACCATGCCGAGCTTGTTCGTGTAGAAGTCGAGTGCTTCTTCCTGGTCGTGCACCCACACCTGCATGTTGGCGATCTGGTACGACATGGCTCGCTCCCAAGCGTCTGGTCGGCGGCGGACCGGCGGTTTCCGGCCCGCCATTCAACCTAGGCGCGGGGGTCGCCGCCGTCTTCTCGAAACGTCTTGTTTTGCGGACGGCCCCAGCGGCGCACCATGCACGCCGGAACGAATGCGTACGCGGCGGCGGGCGGGTAGCTGGCGCGGTACTTGGCAGGCGGCATGCCGTACATCCGGGTGAAGCTCGTGGTGAACGAGCCCAAGCTCTCCAAGCCGACGTTCAAACAGATCTCGGCGACCGGACGGTCGGTGTACCGCAGCATCGACGCGGCGCGCTCCAGGCGGCGCGTGAGCAGGTATACGTGCGGCGACTCGCCAAAGGCGCGGCGGAACGCGCGGCTGAACTGGGACCGCGACAGACCTGCGGCGCGTGCCATGTCCTCGATCGTGACGCGCTCGGCGTAATGGTGATCGGCCAGGTCACGGGCGCGGACCAAGTGTCGTTCGATCGGTACCGGGGCCACGTTTCCGATGCTACGCGAGGGCACGGACAGTGGCGGCCGATCGACATCGGACCGGACCGGATCAGATCGGACCGGGGCGGGACGGGACGGGACGGGCAGGCTGTCCTACCAGGCCGGGGTGCATTGCCTCAGGGCATCGGCTCACCGGGGCCGGCCGCGTCGGCTGCCGGCCAGTGCGCGGCGACCAGTTCGCGGGTGTCTGCGAGCAGCTGCGGCAGGACCCTGGTGCGGCCGATGACCGACATGAAGTTCGCGTCGCCGCTCCAACGCGGCACGATGTGCTGGTGCAGGTGCGCGGCGATTCCCGCGCCCGAGACCGCGCCCTGGTTCATGCCCAGATTGAAGCCGTGCGGCTCGGCCGTGGCACGCAGCGCGGTCATGCCACGCTGCGTAAAGGCGGCCAGCTCCGCAGTCTCCTCGACCGTCAGGTCGGTGTAGTCCGCGATGTGCCGGTAAGGGCAGATCAACAGGTGGCCCGGGCTGTACGGGTACAGGTTCAGCACGGCGTACACGAACTTGCCGCGACCGACGATCAGACCCTCCGCGTCGCTGAGCGTGGGCACCCGGCAGAACGGGCAGCCGTCACCGGCCTCGGAGCTGGCCGGCTTGTTCTCACCCTTGATGTACGCAAGCCGGTGCGGCATCCAGAGCCGTTCGACGTCATCGGGAACGCCGACCCCGGAATCCTGCGGAACCGCCGCCTCGTCGTCGGCTTCGATACGCGCGTCCATACGCGTCAGCATAAGTGTTACGCGTCGCGGCCCGACAGCACTGTGCCCGAGCGCGCGTGTCAAAGGAGCACTAGGGTGCATTACCCGTCACGCGCGCGCCTCACCTGCGCCAGCGCACAGCCTTCTCGCCGGCCTCGATCGGCAGTGTCAGCGTGTTACCGGCCGGCGGCACCGGGCAGACGTAGAAATCCGTAAAGGCGCACGGCGGCAGGTACGCGCGGTTGAAGTCGACGGTCGTCGCCCCGTCGGCGTCCGGCTCGGGCATCGTCAGGAAACGGAAGCGGTACGTGCTCTTGCCGCTGGTGCCGTCGGCGAGCACAGCCTGGAGTGTGCCGCTGGGATTGCGCTCGACCGCGAACGTGTGCGGACCGTCGGACAGCGCGAACGCGACCTCGCCGACCAGTCCGATGCCGCGGTGCTTGCCGTCCGCGTTGAGAACCTGCTCCGTGCGCTGCTCGGGGTACGGCGTGAATACGCCCTCTACGACGGCGTCCGGCGCGAAGTCGAAGATGTCGACGCCGTCGAAGTCGCGCAGCGTCTCAGCGTTCGGATCGTAGACGCGCAGCGCCGGGACGCCCTCGCGCTCGATCGGCTCCAGCAGCAGGTCGCCGTCCGGGACGGTGACGGTCGACGGGTGCTCGGCCGTGTCCGGATACAGCGTGACCGTGCCGTCGATCGGCGCGCCCTCGAAGATCAGGCCGTGCTCGGCCTTGGCCGTGACGGTCACCGTCTTCTCGTCGCCGCTCCACAGCACCGGCTCGCCAGGCACGATCGGCGCGGGCTCGGCTTCCAGCCAGTGCGTGCCGACAAGCGAGAGCGTGCCGTGCGGAAGGCGCAGCCGCTTATCCCTGCGCGCGCGCCACACGTTCCACGCCTCTGCTGTACGTGCGCCTGCTGTACGTGCGTCTGCTTTACGTGCGTCCGTCCCCGGCATCGGTGTCCTCCTCGCTCACAACGTGTGCGAGGGACAACCGGTGCCGAGGACGGACCATTCCTGGCGGACCATTCCCAGCGCGACGGCTACGCGACCCGGTCGCGGACGGCCGCGACGATCTCGGCCACCGCCTCGTCCACCGGCACGCCGTTCTTCTGCTCGCCGTTGCGGTAGCGGAACGAGACCGCGCCCGCGGCCGCGTCCTCGTCGCCGGCCAGCAGCATGTACGGGACCTTCGACTTCTGCGCGTTGCGGATCTTCTTCTGCATGCGGTCGTCCGACGCGTCCACCTCGACCCGGATGCCCTGGGCACGCAGCTTCGCGGCGACCTCGTCGAGGTAAGGCACGTGCGCGTCCGTAATCGGGATGCCGGTCACCTGTACCGGAGCGAGCCAGGCCGGGAACGCGCCCGCGTAGTGCTCCAGCAGGATCGCGAAGAACCTCTCGATCGAGCCGAACAGCGCGCGGTGGATCATCACCGGCTGGTGCCGGGCGCCGTCCGAGCCGGTGTATTCGAGGTGGAAGCGCTCCGGCTGGTTGAAGTCGACCTGGATGGTCGACAGCTGCCAGGTGCGCCCGATCGCGTCCCGGGCCTGGACCGAGATCTTCGGGCCGTAGAACGCCGCGCCGCCCGGATCGTCGACCAGTTCCAGCTCCTGCTTGAGCGCGGCCTGGCGCAGCGCCTCGGTCGCCTCGGTCCAGGACTCGTCGGTGCCGATCGACTTCTCCGGGTCGCGGGTGGACAGCTCCAGGTAGAAGTCGTTCAGACCGTAGTCGCGCAGCAGGTTCAGCACGAAGGTCAGCAGGCTGTCCAGCTCGCCCGGCATCTGCTCGACGGTGCAGTAGATGTGCGCGTCGTCCTGGGTGAAGCCGCGGGCGCGGGTCAGGCCGTGCACCACGCCGGACTTCTCGTACCGGTACACGGTCCCGAACTCGAACAGCCGCAGCGGCAGCTCGCGGTAGGAACGGCCGCGCGCGTCGAAGATCAGGTTGTGCATTGGGCAGTTCATGGGCTTCATGTAGTACTTGACGCCCTCGTCCAGCTCCATGGGCGGGTACATGCCGTCGGCGTACCAGTCCAGGTGACCCGAGGTCTCGTACAGGGTGCCCTTGGTGGTGTGCGGGGTGTAGACGAAGTCGTACCCCGCCTCTTCGTGCCGGCGTCGCGAATAGTCCTCCATCACCTTGCGGACGATGCCGCCCCTGGGGTGGAAGACCGCCAGGCCCGAGCCGATCTGGTCCGGGATGGAGAACAGGTCGAGCTCGACGCCGAGCTTGCGGTGGTCGCGCTTCTCCGCCTCGGCCAGGAACTCCAGGTGTGCCTTGAGCGCGTCCCTGGACTCCCATGCGGTGCCGTAGATCCGCTGCAGTTGCGGGTTCTTCTCGCTGCCGCGCCAGTACGCCGCGGCCGAGCGCATCAGCTTGAACGCCGGGATGTTGCGGGTGGTCGGCAGGTGCGGGCCGCGGCACAGGTCCTTCCAGCACAGCTCGCCGGACTTCGGGTCGAGGTTGTCGTAGATGGTCAGCACTCCCGCGCCTATCTCACTGGACGCCCCGTCTACGGCGGACACCTCGTCGTCGGCACCGGCCTTGCCCTTGATGCCGATCAGCTCCAGCTTGAACGGCTCGCCGGCCAGCTCGCCGCGCGCCTCCTCGTCGCTGACCTCGCGGCGGACGAACCGCTGGCCCTGCTTGAC
>JBOHCW010000347.1:0-5173 GCA_050725375.1 Actinocrinis sp.
GGCTGGCCGGCGAGCGGGCCGGCGCGACCGTGCTGCTGCTGCCGGGTTCGGACCCGACGGCGGTGGCGCGCGACGTGGTGCACCAGCTGCACGGCGCGATTCAGCGTCCTGTCACGGCCGGGGCGGCCGGCCCGGTGCGCGGGCCCTCGGCGGTGCCCAACGCGCACACCGAGGCCGCACGGTGCCTGGCCGCGTTGCAGGCGCTCGGCCGGATCGGCGACGCGGCGTCGACGCGCGACCTGGGCTTCGTCGGGCTCTTACTCGGCGGCACGGAGCCGAAGCAGTCCGACGTGCCCGCGTTCGTGCAGGCGATCCTGGGCCCGGTGCTCGATTACGACGCGCGCCGCTCGACCGGGCTGGTGCACACACTGGACGCCTACTTCGGCTGCGGCGGAAACCTGATGCGCACCAAGGACGTGCTGCACGTGCATGTCAATACCGTGACGCAGCGGTTGGATCGGATCGCCCAACTGCTCGGCGCCGACTGGAACTGTCCCGAGCGCGCCCTGGAGCTTCAACTGGCGTTGCGGCTGCACAGCCTGCTTTAGGTGGCCTCTGAAGAGGGACTTCTCTCAGGGCTCCAGGGCGCGTTTCAGGGAACTGTCACCGGTTGGACAGTGTGCTGTTACGGACAGTGTGTGTCGGCGATCACGTAATAACCGGAGGCGGTCTCCTCCAGCGTGTGTGTCGTGAACACGTTCCACAGGCCCATATTCTGCGCGGAACCGTTCGCGTACGTATACCCGCCCGACTGGTACGCGTGCCCGTCCACGGTCTGCTGGTAGTTGCTCCCGGTGAAGCACTTGGGCGTCCACGTCGAGGTCGGCGAGGCGGACGGCGACGTGCTCGGCGAGGTCGTCGGGGAGGCCGAGGGGGACGCGGACGCGGACGCGGACGCGGACGTGCTCGTGCTCGGCGTCGGCGAGCCCGCTGCGCCGTTCAGGCCCCAGAAAACGGCCGTGTAGTACGTCGAGCAGATGTAGTTGAGGAAGTACGCACCGGTCGCGCCGCACTGCGCGGCGCCGGAGCCGGGGTTGACGGCCAGTCCGTGCCCCATGCCGGAGATCGAGTACATCTCGACGGCCGGCTTTCCGCCCGCGTCGTTGTAGACGCTCTCGGTGGTGCCGCCGGTCAGCGTCGCGGTGGACGAGGCGCTCTGGCCGATGCCCCACACCCCGGTCCACTGGTCGCGCAGCTCGGTCAGGTTCGCGGTGTTGACCGTGTAGTCCGCGGAGCCCTGCCACAGCGCGACCCGCGGCCACGGCCCGCTGTATCCGGGGTCTGAGTTGGTGGCCAGGGCGGCCCACTGCGCGACGGTCTTGTTCACCGCGCCGTCCATGCACGTGTACGCCGTGGCCTGGCCGCCGGTGGCGCACTGCGCGGGCAGGCCGGAGTCGATCGATCCGCCGGCGAACACGTCCGGGTAGTCGGCCAGCAGGTCGGCGGCCATGGCGGCGCCGGCGGACAGGCCGGTGACGTACACGCGCGAGGGGTCGATCGAGTAGTGCGCCTCCATGTACTGCACCATCTGGATGACCGAGGCGGCCTCGCCGTTTCCGCGGGTGTCGGCCGAGGAGGTGTACCAGTCGAAGCACTCGGTGGCGTCGTTCGACGAGGGCTGCTGCGGGAAGACCACGTCGAAGCCCCACTGGTCCGCGTACTTGGGCCAGCCGGAGTCGTTGTAGTAGTCGGCCGCCTGCTGGGTGCAGCCGTGCATGGCGATGACCAGCGGGGCCCTGGAGCCGGCGGCGGCGGACACGTAGTCGAACATCTGCAGCGCGCCGGGATTGGACCCGAAGTTCGAGACCTGGGTCAGCGTGGCGGCGGCGCGGGCGTCCTGGCCGGACAGCGCGGCCAGGAGCGCGGCGAGCATGGCGAGCACGACGGCCAAAGCGCCAGTGGCGCGGGTCGAGCGGCGGCGCGCAAACGTCAGCGGTTGCACGGAATTCCTTTCGCCGATGGGCAAGGCGCGGCGCGGGCGCGATGCGTCCGGGCAGTGTGCCCGGACCCCGGGAAATACGCCGTGAACGCCGCTCGCCGGTGACGTTAAGGCCGATTCCGCGCCGTCATCATGTGCCCCGGCGCCACTTCACGCGACGCCGCGAAGTGGCGCGCAACCACCGGTTCCTTCCGCGGCAGACGCATGACGGACGATCGCGGCCGCCACGGCGTCCGCTCCCGCGCCGGGGCCGATGACCGTGTAGTGATTGGTATCCGGCACCAGTCGGGTGGTGACGCGTTCGCGGTCGGTGCCGGCGGCCTCGAACACGGCTTCGCTGTAAAAGCCCTGCGGCTGGTTGAGCATGCCCCGCTCGGCGTATACGAGCGTGATCGGGCACCTCGCGTGGTTCGGCGCGTCGTTGACGAAGCGGTCGACGACCAGCTGCCGTCCGTCGGCGCGGATCGCGTCCTCGACGCACGAGGACACCACGCCGCCGCCGGGCAGCCAGAGGGTGTCGCGGCCGAGGTACGCCGTGAGCTGCGGTGTCCAGTTGCCGACGAAGGAGGGGTGCGCGCGGTGGAAGTCGAGGTAGTCCTCCCCGTCCGCGAACCTCATCCGCAGCTTCCTGATCGCGGGACCGACGGTCAGGTCGATCACCTCGTCCGGGTCCAGGTCCGGCGGCAGGCCGAAGCTCACGCCGCCGTCCACCGCGACGACGGACTCGACGCGGCCGGGATGCCGGGCGGCGGCGGCGCAGGCGATGAACGCGCCGAGCGAGTGGCCGCCGAGGACGGCGCGGTCCAGTCCGTGATAGTCGAGCACTGCGACGACGTCTTCGACGTCCGCGTCGATGCCGTACGGCGGCGGCGCCTCGCGCGAGTACGCCCGCCCGCGCAGGTCCACCGCGACCAGAGCGACCCGCCGGTCCACCGCCTCGGCGACGCCCGCCCAGGCCAGCGCGTTGCCGGTGATCCCGTGGACCAGCACGACGGTCGGCGCGTGCGGCACGGCCGCGGGCCAGCGCAGCACCGCGAGGTCCCCGCCCCGGACGGGTATCTGGTATTCCTCGAACTGCCGGAAGTCAGTCACGCGCACTGCCCTTTCTGAGGCTACGGCCCTTTCTGAGCCGCCGTTCTCGTACAGGCGCTCTCAGGTGCATAGTCGAGGCGCGAAGCCGGGCGGGCAACGTGGCGAGGCCTCCCGGTAGAAAAAACACCACCAGCACGAACGAGATACCCAATAGGAAGAGAGGCTGCTGCAACGGTCCGCGCAGCGCGCCCGGCAGCGTGGCGATCGAACTCGAACCAGACAACCGGGTGAGCGACTGGTTGGCGTACGCGTACAGCACGCCGCCGGCCACCACGCCCCAGCGCCGCCCCGCGCCGCCGAGCACCACCATCACCAGCAGGCCGAGGGTGAAGTCGCTGCCTGACACGGTCGGCGTCGCGCCGCCGATCAGCAGCAGGTAGACCACTCCCCCGCCGGTGGCCAGCAGTCCGGCGACCACGAAGGCGAGCAGCTTGAAAAGGTAGGGGTTCAGGCCCAGGACCTCGACGCGCTGCTCGTTCTCCCTGACCGCGCGCATCATCCGGCCCGGCACCGAGGTGGTCAGCCACCAGACGACCGCCGCGCACAGGGCGAGGTAGGCCAGGGCGAGCCAGTACAGGTTGGCGGTGTTGCGGATGCCGCTGAGCGCGGCGGGCAGGGCGGCGGCGTCGAGGGTCTGGCCCTGCTCGCCGCCGGTCAGCGAGGGCGAGCCGGACACCACGATCAGCGAGACCGCCTGGCCGAACGCGAGGGTGACCATGGCGAAGCCGATGCCGTCCACGCGCAGGGCCACCGCGCCGAGTACGACCGCTGCGACGCCGCCGGCCGCGAGCCCGGCGAGCGCCGAGGTCAGCAGGCCGTATCCGGCGTGGTTCACCAGGATCGTGGTGACGTACATGCCGCCGGTCACGAACAGTCCGTGGCCGAAGGACATGATGCCGGTGTGCCCGAACAGCAGGTCGTAACTCAGTGCCAGCCCCGCGAAGACCAGGCAGACCGCGAGCAGCTGCAGCACGCCGGGCGAGTCGAGCGGCCCGTCGAACACGCCGGGGATGCTCACGGTCGAGTAAGGGAGCGCATACAGGACCAGGAGCGCGGCCACGGCCGCCGCGCACCGGCCGGCCGGCCCGCGCGTCAGGGTGCGAAGAGTGCTCACGCGGGCCTGCCCTTGAGGTCGCGCCGCCGCAGCAGGAGCACCGCGGCCAGCAGGATGACGACGGACTCGTCGCCGAGGTTCGGCGAGAGGTAGTTGGCGAACTGCTGCACCAGCCCGACCGCGGCGGACGCGGCGGCGGTGCCGGGCAGCGAGCCCATCCGGCCGAGCACCACGACCACGAAGGCGAAGATGAGCAGCGAGGTGCCGTCGCCGGGCGAGGTCGAGCCCTGATACAGGCCGTCGAGCATCCCGGCCAGTCCGGCGGCCGCGCCGCCGAGCGCGAACACGCCGGTGAAGGCGCGCCGTACGTCGATGCCGAGCGCGGCGACCATCTCGCGGTTCTCCACGCCCGCGCGCACCACCAGGCCGGCGCGGGTGCGCGTGAGCAGTCGGCGCAGTCCGAACAGCAGCGCGAGGGCGAAGCCGATCAGTACGAAGCGGACGGTCGGGATGCGCGCGCCGAACAGCGCGACGGTGCCGGCGATCCAGTCGGGCAGCACCCACGTGCGCGGGTCGGCGCCCCAGACCGCCTGCAGCAGCGCGGGGATCGCCAGGCCCAGGCCGACGGTGGCGAGCACCTGGTCGAAGGGCCGTGAATACAGGGGTCTGATGATGAACAGCTCGGTCACGGCGGCCAGCGCGGCGCCCGCGGCGACGGCCGCCAGCAGCGCGACGGCCAGGCCGAGGGTGCCGGCCAGATGGTCGGCGACCGTCCACGCCGCGTAGCCGCCGACCGCGACGAACGCGCCGTGCGCGAAGTTGAGCACGTCCATCAGACCGAAGATCAGCGAGAGCCCGGAGGCGACCAGGAAGTAGAGCGCGGCCAGGCCCAGGCCGGTGACGGACAGCAGGATCACGGTGCTCATCGGGCGCCTCCCGCGATCGTCGCCCCGGCCGGTCCCGGCGTCGTGGGCCGCGGGGCGTCCGGTGCGCGCGTGCCGTGTTCGTGCCCTGACGCGGTCGACACGCCGAGCAGCCGGTTGGTCAGCGCCGGGTCGGCCAGCAGGTCGCGCGCGCCGCCGGTGTGC
>JBOHCW010000348.1:0-7551 GCA_050725375.1 Actinocrinis sp.
GCATGAGACTGCATGCAGGAAGACGGTGGCCCGGCGACGTGAGGTGAGTTCCCTCGTCGCCGGGCCGTCGCGCGCACGGCTGTGCGCTTGGCGTGCTTCGTGCCGGGTGTCGGCTAGCTATCAGGCCTCTCCGGCGACGGGTTGCTGTGACGACTGTGCCCTTGCGCGCACACGGCGTAGTGCCGCATCTAGCGAGATCGTGCCTGGTCCGAGGATCGCGACCATCAGGAAGCCCCACGCGAACAGGGCCGCGGGCTCGCCGCCGTTCTGGATCGGCAGGAGAGCGTGCTTCTGGTGGACCGTGAAATACGCGTACGCCATCGCACCGGACAGCAGGACGGCGGCGGGACGCGTGACGAGGCCGAGCAACACAAGGACACCGCAGACCAACTGGATGTCGGCCGCGGCGCCGCCCGGCCACTGCGCCATCGAGATCGACTTGCCACTGCCCAGCGAGCCGCCGAACAGGCCGAACAGCGACGCAGCGCCGTGGCAGGCGATCAACAGGCCGAGCACGATCCGGTACAGGGCGGGCAGGTGCTGGTTGAGCGAGGGGGGATTGCGCATCCGAGTTCACCGTCTCCGTGGGTGAGCGGTCCGCCGTCCCGGCCGGCGGACGCGATCGGTCCCGGCGGGCGCCGGGATCGTCGGGGGAACGAATGGGCAAACGGGACAGTTCAGTATTCTGCGAAAGTTTCCGATCTTTCCCGACTTTCATCGGTTCAGGGGTCTGTATCCGCATCCCGGACGTAGAGCGCGGTGAGCGCGCGGGCCGTGGCCGCTATGCGTTCGCGCAGCTCGCGCGGGGAGACGACGTCGAGTTCGGCGCCCATGCGCAGGAAGTCGGCGTGCGCGTGCCCGACGGACTCGATGGGCACGGTCGCGCGGGTCCAGCCGTCGGCGTCGCGTCGGCCGGTGCGGTCGACGGCGTGGGCCGTCGCGGCTCCGAGGCGATGGCGTACCGAGTCCAGGGCCTGCGGTGCGATGCGTATGACCGCGTCGCCGCCGTAAAGGCGGGCGTGGAAGTCGGCCACGTATCGCTCCCAGTAGGAGGCGAGGTCGAATCCGGGGTCCGGCTCGAAGTGCTCGTGGGTCTCCTCGATCGCGCGGATCTGATCGACGCGGTAAGTACGCAGCGTGCCGCTACCGTTTTCGCCGGTGTCGCCCGCTCGCGCGACCGTGTACCAGCGGCCCGCCTTGAGGACGAGTCCGTGCGGCTCGACGCGGCGCTCGACCTCGGTCGGCTCCTTCCACCTGCTGTAGCGGATGCGGACGGCGCGGTGGTTCCACACCGCGTCGGCGAGGACCGGCAGGTGCTCGGTCTCGCCGACGGCGTCGTACCAGCCGGGCGCGTCGAGGTGGAAGCGCTCCTGGATCCGGCCGGCTTGGGCGCGCAGCTGGGCCGGAAGGGCCGACTTGATCTTGAGCTGCGCCGCGGCGAGGACCGCGCTCAGGCCCAGTTCGGCCGCCGGGCCGGGCAGGGCGGCGAGGAACAGCGATTCGGCCTCGCGTGCGCTCAGGCCGTTGAGGCGGGTGCGGTAACCCTGTACGAGCTGGTAACCCCCGCCGTGACCCGCGTCGCCGTAAAGCGGGATGCCCGCCGCGAGCAATGCCTCGACGTCGCGGTACACGGTGCGGACCGATACTTCGAGCTCTGTCGCCAATGCCTGGGCGGTCATCCGCCCCCGGTCCTGGAGCAGCAGCAACAGCGAGACCAACCTGCTAGCGCGCACCTGATCAGTCTGCCCGGATCCACTGACACTCACTGTCAGCTCATGTGACGAGTTGGCTCACCGGATCGGTTACGGCACGGCCGGCGCCGCCGGGGCCGCCGCCTCGGTCCCGGGCTCGATGTCGGATCCGGACCCAGACCTGGACCCAGACCCGGACCCAGTCCCCGTCCCGGATTCTGACGGTCGAAGCCTCGGCGCCAGCGCGAGGGTGACTGCGGTGGATGCCGCTGCCATCAGGCTCATCGCTGCTGCCGGCGACATGTGCTGCGCGGCGGTACCTGCGAGTGCAGCGCAGACGCCCTGCATCGTGAGCATGCCGGAGGTGTGCAGACCGAGCGCTTGGCCTTGGACGTCGTCCGGCGTCAAAGCGATCAGTTGCTCCTGTAGCAGAAGGCTGGACGCGTAGCCGACTGACGCGAGTGTGGCGAGCGCGATGGCCAAAGGCAGCGACGGATGAAGCGCGAAGAGCAGGTAAGGCGCGGCGAGGACTAGACGCAACGGTGCAGCAAGGCGTCGACGCCAGTGCTGCGGGATGAAGCGGCCGGCCAAGGTGTCGCCGATAAGCATGCCGAACGCGGTGAACGCGAACAGTGCGCCCGCGTGCCTAGGGTTGTAGGGCACGAATAGTGCTTCGCAGCCCACGATCAGCCCGTTGGGTACCCAGAGTCCGAGGTACACGTAACGGCGGGCGCGGTTCGACCACAGTTGTCTGTTGACGCGCCACGTTTCGGCGACCGACGGTCGGCCGGCTGCACGCGGCGGACGGCTACTTAGGCCGATCATCGCCGTTATCGCAGCCGCGACGTCCAAGCCAGCGGCAGTCGCGAGCGTGCCCCGTGCAGACAGCGCCGTCACAAGCACGCCGCCGACCGCGAAGCCGAGGATCTGCATGGCGCCCACGGCCATGTTCATCACGGACCGGCCGAGCATGTAGCCGTTCTTGGGGAGGATCTCGGCCAGCAGCCCGTAGCGCGCGCCACCGCCGACCGCGCCGATCAGCCCCATGCCCAGCAGGATCGGGAAGATCGCCCAGACCGGCAGGCCGGGGATCGCCAGCGCCGCCGTGCCGACGCCGTAGACCAGTGCGAGGCCGGCCATCGTGACGCGCGGCGGCAGCCGGTCGGCCGCCGACAAGAAGAACGCGGCGCCGATGACCTGCGCGAACGACGGCCCGAACATGCTGAGAGCGGACAGCAGCGGCGAACGCGTGGCGTCGAACACCAGCGTGGCCAGGGCCAGCCCGCTGACCGTCGACGCCGCGACCTGCGCCGAACTGGTCGCGAACAGCGGCGTGAACTCGGGCGTCCGGAAGAGCTCTCGATACGTTCGCACCCGGCGAGTGTGTACGGCGCGACGGCTCGCTGGTTAATGTTTCGGGCGGAGGCGAAACATGGGCTGGTGGCAGGTCAACGCGGACACGCTGGCGGGCGGCCGGTTCGTCATCTCGCCCATCGCGGAGGCCTGCGCGTGCCATGTCGCGCTGCACTACGGGCGTGCGGCGAACCCTGGTGAGCGCGCGTGGCTGGACAAGCACTCGACGGCTTACCGGGAGCGGCTCGCCCGCGATCCGATCACCGCGCTTCTGGTGCGCTCAGCGTTCGCTCCGCACTACATCGCGGACTTCTTCTTGCCGGCGCCCGACCCGAAGCGTGAACTGGACATCGACGAGGGCCTGGCCCAGGTCCGCGCCACGCCGCCCGAACTGGCCAAGGCGAACCTCGCCGAGACCGTCCAGGCCGAACTGCCCGTAGCCCTTGATCGTCCGGATCTCGCGGAGCGCGCCGCGGACCTGCTGGAGTGGGTCTGGACGCACACCGTGCTGCCCGACTGGCCGCGTCGTCGCCGCGTCATGGAGGCCGACATCGTCGCGCGTACCCGTCAACTGACGCTCGGCGGCTGGGCGGCTGCTCTTGGCGACATGCGCACGGACATGCACTGGCTCGGCGACGGACGCCTACAGATCAACGGCTATGACCTGCCGCCGCGCGAGATCTCCGGCGCACAGCTGATGTTCGTCCCGGTCACGCTCGGCCGCGGCTGCGTAACGTGGACCGAGCCGCACGCGTACGCAGTGGTCTACCCCTGCTCGGGCCCGCTGGCGGACAACGGCTCGTCGGCGCCTAAGGAAGCGCCCGAAGCCCTCGGCAGACTCCTCGGCGGATCGAGAGCGCAAATCCTGATGCTGCTGGACACGCCGAAGTCCACGAGCCAACTGGTCGCGATCACCGGCCAGCGGCTCGGCTCGGTCGGCGACCATCTCAAAGTCCTGCTCGACGCCCGCCTGGCCCTGCGCCGCCGCGCCGGCCGATCCGTCCTGTACTCGCGCCTGCCCGCCGGCGACGCCCTCGTCGCCGCCCAACAAGAGGTCGCACACGTAGACGACCAATGCTTGTCGTAGCCCTCTGCGACGATGCAAAAATCAAGCCATTGATGCTAGAAGCGGTGGGCCCGCGCCGTCCGCGAAGACTGGGACGCGCAGACGTGTGACCCGTCAGACCAGCGCCCGCCCAGTCCGCCCGGCTAGTGCGCCGCCCGGCATGCACTCCTCAAGCGCCATCGCTGCCGGGCGCGCCGGTGGGGCGAGCCATTTCGCGGTCCCATCGCCGTCCGGCCGCGTCGATCCGGGCCATGTTGTGCTCGGCCCATCGACGCAGCGTACTGAGTGGTTCTTCGAGCGAGAGGCCGAGTTCGGTCAGGGCGTAGTGCACCCGCGGCGGTGTGGTGGCCTCGACCCGGCGTGTCACCAGCGCATCGCGTTCGAGGGCGCGCAGCGTCTGGGCGAGCATCTTCTGCGAGACGCCCGGCATCTTCCGTTTGAGCTCGGCGAACCGCACCTCGCCGGGGGCGTGCTCGGCCAGCACCTTGACCACCATCGACGTCCACTTGGTGCCGATCCGGTCCAACAACGACCGGGTAGGGCAGTGGGGATCGAACAGGTCGCCACTGCCAGCCGGTGCAGGTGCGGTTACCTGGAAGTGACCTTGTTTCATGAAAGTACCCTCTGCCAGGAACGGACTAAGTTCCCTACGGTGTCGTGGTATCCGTTAGTAACCAGCAAAGGATACCCGTGAACCTCGTGCCATCACCCCCGGACCTGAGCACCGTCACTGAGCGAGTATTCGCGGTCAACGGCACCCGCTTGAACGTCGCGACGGCGGGCTCCGGCCCGGCTGTACTCCTCCTGCACGGCTTCCCGCACACCTGGCGGGTCTGGAGCGCGGTGCTTCCCGAACTCGCGCGCACCCACCATGTCATCGCCCCCGATCTGCGCGGGCTCGGCGCCAGCGAACGTTCGCCCGACGGCTACGACGCCCGGAACCTCGCCATCGATCTGCTCGAACTGCTCAACGCGCTCGATGTCGGACGGGCAAGCGTCGTCGGCATCGATGCCGGTGCGCCACCGGCGTTCTTGCTCGCGGCCGACCATCCCGACCGGGTCGAGCGACTGGTGCTCATGGAGTCGTTGATCGGATGGCTTCCCGGGGCCGAGGAGTTCCTCAGCGCCGGGCCTCCGTGGTGGTTCGGGTTCCATCGTGTGCCTGGACTGGCCGAGCAGGTGCTGCTCGGCCGCGAGGCGAAGTACATCGACTTCTTCCTGCGCGCCGGCACGGCCGATGGTCGTGGCCTCGCGCCGGAGGTGCGAGCCGCTTTCCTGGCCGCCTATCAGGGTTACGAGTCCCTGCGATGCGCGTTCGAGTACTACCGTGCCGGTCCCGCCAACGCGGCGGACATCGCCGCGGTCGTGGCTCGCGGACGGTTCACCACACCGACCCTCACGATCGGTGGCAACACCGTCGGATCCGCGACTTACCGCCAACTGCAATCGGTCGTGCCCGACCTGGTCGGGCACCTGATTCCGAGCAGCGGCCACATCATCCCGCTGGATCAGCCGTCGGCGTTACTCGCGATCCTCGGGCCGTTCCTGCGCCGGCCTGCGCCGGAACCGGCGGTGTCAGCGGCGGGGGACCAGGCCGGCGTCGTACGCGGCGATGACCAGGTGGACGCGGTCGCGCGCGTTGAGTTTCGCGAAGAGCCGGGCGACGTGGGTCTTGGCCGTGGCGGCGCTGATGACCAGCCGCTCGGCGATCTCGGTGTTCGACAGTCCCTGTCCGACCAGCGCGAGCACCTCGCGTTCGCGTTCGGTGACGCCGTCGATGGCTCTGGGCGGTGACGGTGCGGTGTCGGCCCGTCCGGCGAAGTCGGCGATGAGTCTGCGGGTCACGCTGGGGGCGATCAGCGCGTCTCCGGAGGCGACGATGCGGATCGCGCCGAGGATGTCCTCCAGTGCCATGTTCTTCAGCAGGAATCCGCTGGCTCCGGCGCGCAGTGCGCCATAGACGTATTCGTCGTCGTCGAACGTCGTCAGGACCAGGACCTTCGGGGGATGCGGGGCGGCGGTGGCCAGGCGGGTGGCCTCGATGCCGTCCATCCCGGGCATGCGGATGTCCATGACGACGACGTCGGGGCGCAGTGTGCGGATCAGGTGGACCGCGTCGCGGCCGTTGCCCGCCTCGCCGGCGACCTCGAGGTCGGGTGTGTCGGCGATGACCATGCGCAGCCCCATGATCACCAGCGGCTGGTCGTCGACCAGTACGATCTTGATGCTCACGCCGGGAGCCTGACCGCGACCCGGAACCCGCCCTCAGGGCGTGGGCCGGCGTAAAACTGCCCGCTGAGCAGCGCGACGCGTTCGCGCATGCCGAGCAGGCCGAATCCGCCCGCCGCGCCGGCGGTGCGCGGATGGGCCGGGCCGCGGCCGTCGTCGAGGATCTCGATCGACACCTCGCCGGGTTCGAAGCCGACGCCGACGCGGCACGCCCGTGTACCGGAGTGGCGCACCACGTTCGTCACCGCCTCCTGGATGATGCGGAACGCGGACAGGTCGACCTCCGGCGGCAGGGGGCGCCGCTCGCCCCGCCACGTCACCTCGACGCGGACACCGGAGGCGCCGGCCCGGGCGGCGAGGCGGTCGAGGTCGGCGAGGCCGTCCGCGGGCTTCAGAGCAGCCGACTGCGGCGAGGCGTCGTCGGGTTCGGCTCGGCGCAGTGCGCTGAGCATGCGCTGCAGACCGGTGAGCGTCTCGCGGCTCGTGGTCTCGATGCCGTCCAACGCCTGCCGGGCCTGGGCCGGCTGGGAGTCGAAGACGCGGGAGGCGGCGCCGGCCAGCACCGCGATGATCCCGATGCGGTGGGCCACACTGTCGTGCAGTTCGCGGGCGATGCGCAGGCGCTCGGCCATGAGAGCGCGCGCCGCGCTCTGCTCGCGAAGGGCGGCGGTGTATTCGCGCCGCTTACGCAGCGCATAGCCCAGGACCCAGGCGATGGCGAGCCACAGCGCCAGTTGCGCGGTCTGCTGGGCGAGGCTCACGGACTTGTCGACCGGGTAGAGGACGGTGTTCTCGACGACGCTGGTCGCGACAGTCGCGAGCGCGACCGCTGCCGCCGCCACCGGGCCGCGGTCGGCGAGATAACCCACCAGGACGACCAGGGCGAGCAGTACGACCCAGGACCGCGCGCCGAACTCCGAGGCGAGCACCGATTCGGCGAGGATCGCGCCGATGACGAAGATCGTGCGGCGGCGCACGAACAGGACCGGGCACGCCAGCACGGCGCACAGCGTGAGCACGGCGGCGGGGCCCAACTCGGGCAGTCGGTGCGGGCCGTCGTAGGCAGGGCCCTGCTTGACCGAAACCGTCCAGGACAGCATGAACGCGTAGAGGCAGTAGGCGCACAGCACGACGGCCTTCGCGGCGAGCTGGGACACTCGGCCCGCCGTCAAGAATCGCATCAACACCCCTTCCACGGCACTGATCGTAGGC
>JBOHCW010000349.1:0-12014 GCA_050725375.1 Actinocrinis sp.
TCTCGTTGATCGGCCAGGCCAGGGACATGTCCGCTCCGATGGACCGCGAATCCATCACGATGTACGCGCCGCCGTAAGCCTTGCGGATGATCACCTGCACCCGCGGCACGGTGGCGTTGCAGTAGGCGTACAGCAACTTGGCGCCGTGCCGGATGATGCCGCCGTGCTCCTGGTCCCTGCCGGGCAGAAAGCCGGGCACGTCCACCAGCGTCACCAGCGGAATGTTGAAGGCGTCGCAGGTCTGCACGAAGCGCGCCGCCTTCTCGCTGGCGTGGATGTCCAGGGCGCCGGCCATCACCAGCGGCTGGTTCGCCACGACGCCGACGACCTGCCCGTCGAGCCGGGCCAGCACGCACACCACGTTGCCGGCCCAGTGCTCGTGGATCTCCAGGAACTCGCCGCCGTCCACCACCTCGCGGATCACCGCGCGCACGTCGTAGGCGCGGTTCGGCTCGGTGGGCACCAGGTCCAGCAACGCCTCGGCGCGGCGGCCCGGCGGGTCGTCGCAGTGCGCCGCCGGCGGCAGCTCGGCGTTGTTCGAGGGCAGGAAGGAGAGCAGATATCTGATGTCCTCGAGGCAATCGGTCTCGCCGTCGTGGATGAACGCCGAGACTCCGGAGGTGCGCGCGTGCACGTCCGCGCCGCCGAGGCTTTCGTGCGTCACGTCCTCGGCGGTGACCGCGCGCACCACGTCCGGGCCGGTGACGTACATCTGGCCGTTGCCGCGGACCATTAACGTGAAGTCGGTCAGCGCCGGCGAATAGGCGGCGCCGCCGGCGCACGGCCCGAGGATCACGCTGATCTGCGGGACGACGCCGGACATCCGCACGTTGCGCTCGAAGATGCCGCCGTAGCCCGCCAGCGCGGTCACGCCTTCCTGAATGCGGGCGCCTGCGCCGTCGCAGAGGCCGACCAGGGGCGCGCCGGCCTTGGCGGCCAGGTCCATCAGCTTGTGGATCTTCGCGGCGTGCGCCTCGCCGAGCGCCCCGCCGAAGACCCGGAAGTCGTGTCCGAAGGCGAAGACGGTCCGGCCGTGCACCAGCCCCCAGCCGGTGACCACGCCGTCGCCGTGCGGGCGGCGCCGCTCCAGGCCGAAGGCGGTGGCCCGGTGCCGCCGCAACGTCTCGACCTCGGTGAAGGTGCCCTCGTCGAAGAGCAGTTCAAGCCGCTCGCGAACGGTCAGCTTGCCGCGTTCGTGCTGCTTGCGGGTGGCGTCCTCGTCAGGGCCCGCATAGACCGCGTCGCGCAGGACGCGCAGGTCTTCGGTGGCCGAGCGCAGGCCGGGCGGCGGCCCGGTCACGGTGGCCGCACCTTCGAGCCGTTCCCGTTCGGCGTCCGCGACGGCTCGCGCCGCGGCGAACAGTTCGGCGGCGGGTTCATCGAGGGCCGCGGTCTTCATCACACACTCCCTGTCCTGCTGGCGACGACGCGCCCCGCGCGGGCATAGCGCCCGTGCGGGGCGTCGGCGGACTGCCGTGCTGGGCGGGACGGTAGGCAGCGTCCCTCGCGAAGTGGTGGAGGACCGGCCGGAATCCGTGGATCAGGCCACGTTGCGGTCGAACGTCTCGCGCGCCGAGTCGAGGTCGAGCCCCGGATCGCCGCGCAGGATGGCCTGCTGCAACCGGTGCACGCGAGTCGAGGGCTCCAGGCCCAGCTCGCAGTTGAGCGCGTTGCGCAGCGCGTGGAACGCCTCGAGTGCGCGCCACGAGTTGCCGCTGCGGTAGAAGGCGAGCATCAGCTGCATACAGAGGTTCTCATGCATCGGATAGCGCGCCACCAGAACCCTCAGCTCACCTATCAGGGCGCTGTGCCGGCCCAGCCGCAGATCCGCGGCCAGCCGGCGTTCGAGCGCCCCCATGCGCGCTTCCTCCAGACCGAGCACGTCGAGCTCGAGCACCCGCCCGACCCGTACGTCGAGGAGCGCGGACCCGCGCCAGAGCGCGAGCGCGCGGCTGAGCAGATCCGATGCCGCGCGATCGTCCCCTGATTCGTATGCCTGCCGCCCCGCGGCGGCCAGCTCGCCGAACTCCTCCGCGTCGATCCGGCCCGGCTGCACCTCCAGCAGATAGCCCCCGTGCCTGGTGACCAGCACGTCCTTCGCCGTGCGCCCCGGATCCGGGGCGAGCGCGGCGCCGATGAGCCGGCGCAGCTGGAGCACATAGGTCTGGAGCGTCGTTGCGGCACTGCGCGGAGCCTGCGCTCCCCACAGTTCCTCCACCAGCGTCGGCACGGTGACCACCCGGTCGGCGCGCAGCGCGAGCAGCGCGAGGACCTGGCGCGGCTTGCTCGCGCTCGGGACGATCGAAACACGCTGCTCTTCGACGCTCAATGGGCCGAGAACTCTGACATCCATCGCACGGCCTCCCTTCAAGTTGGCGTCCAGCGGTCACAGACCACGACGACGACCGCGCGTCGAGAATGTCACCACCCGTGATCCAGCTGCCAGTGACGGTGTCACGAGACCCGGCGTGAAGAACTCACGCCGCCCGGGTGAACCGCGCACTGTCCGGCACCGAACGTCCGGGCGCATCCTCGCTATCGACAGGAACGAACCACACGATTGTCCATAAGGCTCAGACGGCGAACGTTCCGAGGGGAGAACCGCCATGTCGAACATCAAGCGCACGCCGGTCGAGGAGGACTGGCGCTTCGCCGAGCTCGTTGCCCGCGTCTGGATGGAGCCGGGCCTGGCCGACCGCTACGCGGCCGACCCGCGCGCGGTTCTGGCCGAGTTCGGGCTGGTGCCGGCGAGCCACGGGGACGCGCCCGACCTCGCCCGCTACTGCGGCCCCGACCTGATCATCGAAGATGTCGAACACGCCCGCGGCTACCGGCTCACCGGCACCGCCTGTTTCTGCGTCGCCGGCGGCGAGGACAAGCCGCAGCCGCAGCCACAGCCGCAGCCCGAAGGCAAGCCGGCCCCGGTGCGGGAGCGGTAAACGTGATGGCGGCAGACGGTCTGGACACGGGCCGACTGTTGGGTTTCAAGCGGCATCTGCGCACTTCCGTCATTCCGGGCGAGGCAGCGTACCTGCTGTCCCCGCTCGGGGTGACGGCGCTTGAAGGGGACCGCATCGACGTCCTGGCGCCGCTGCTCGACGGCAGCCGCACCTTGGCGCACGTGGTGCGGGACGCGACCCCGACGATGACCGCGGCCCAGGTCGGCCGGCTGATCGGCCAGCTGATGGAGGTCGATCTGCTCGCCTTCCGCGACGCCGGGCGGCGCGGGCTTCCATGCGACAAGGCGGCCGAGGCCTACTGGGACCTGGCCGGCCTGGACGGCCCGCTGGCCGCCGACGCGCTCGCCCGCACTCCCGTCCGGCTCATGTCGGTCGGCGAGATCGACCTGGCGAGCGCGCGCGAGGCCTGCCGCGCCTCCGCGCTGAGCACCGTCGACGGCGGGCCGTGCGGGGCCGGGGCGTTCGCGCTGGTGCTCTGCGACGACTACCTGGCGCCGGAGCTCGCCGCGATCGACGCGCTCCAGCGCGTTGCGGGCCAGGCGTGGCTGCTGGCCAAGCCGTGCGGCCCCGAACCGTGGATCGGGCCGATCTTCCAGCCGGGCTCAGGACCCTGCTGGTCCTGCCTGGCCAAGCGGCTCGGCGACCACCGCCGCTGCGAACTGTCGCTGCGGCGCGAGGACGCGCCCGAGACGCCGATCCGCTACCCGGAGGCGTCCATCGCCGCCGCGCGCGGCGTCGCGGTCCAGCTCGCGGTCCTGGAGTGCGCGAAATGGCTCGCGGGAGTGCGCCAGTGCGAGCAGAACAGCGTCTACACCCTCGACACGATCACCCTGCGCGGCACCCGGCACCCGGTCTCGCGCCGGCCGCAGTGCCCGCAGTGCGGTGACAGCGGCATCACCGCGGCGCGCGCGCTGCGGCCGATCGTGCCGCGCCCGCTGGCCAAGTCCGCCGGCACCGAGGGCGGCCATCGCGCACTGTCCGCCGAGCAGATGCTGGCCCGCTACGAGCACCTGATCAGCCCGGTGACCGGAATCACCAAGGCCGTCGAACCGGCCGCCGGCGTGCCGGACTTCCTCAACTGCTACGTCTCCGGCCCGAATCTGGCGGTGCGCACGCGCACGCTCGCCGGACTGCGCGCGGGCCTGCGTTCGCAGAGCAGCGGAAAGGGCGTCACCGCGCTGGAGGCCCGCGTCGGCGCGCTCTGCGAAGCCGCGGAGCGCTACAGCGCCACCCGGCACGGCGACGAACTCGCCGTCAGGGCGAGCTACCGCTCGCTCGGCGAGCAGGCGGTCCATCCGGACACCTGCCAGCTCCTCCACGAGCGCCAGTTCCGCGGCCGCAAGCGCTGGAACGCCGCGCACTCGGCCCTGCAGTGGGTATGCGAGCCCTTCGACGAGACGGCCCCGCGCGAATGGACCCCGGCCTGGTCGATGACCGGGCGGTGCCACCGGCTGCTGCCGACCGAGCTGCTGTACTTCGGCCTCGGCCGGGCCGGCGCCTCCAGGCAGCTGGCCGCCGACTCCAACGGGAACGCCGCCGGCAGCAGTCTGGAGGACGCGATAGTGCAGGGTTTCCTGGAACTGGTGGAACGGGACGCGGTCGCGCTGTGGTGGTACAACCGCACCCGGCAGCCCGGCATCGACCTCGACGCGTTCGACGAGCCGTGGATCAGAACCCTGCGTTCCCATTACCGGCGCCTCGGGCGCGAGGTCTGGGCGCTCGACCTGACCTCGGATCTCGGCATCCCGGTGGTGGCCGCGTTCTCCCGGTCGGTCCGGTGCGACGGCCGGATCGTCTTCGGCTTCGGCGCGCACTTCGACCCGCGGCTCGCGCTGCGCCGGGCGCTGACCGAGATGGGCCAGCTGTTCGGCACGTTCCTCGGCGTCGAGCCGACGGGTGTCGACGCGGCCGGACGCGCTCCAGGCGACGACCCGGACCTGGCGGCGTGGTGGAAGCTGTGCGCCAAGCGGGAACCGGCCTACCTTCGCCCTGATCCGCGGGCCGAGCCCGTCGCGCAACGCTGCGCATACTCGCCGACCGCGGACCTTCGCGAGGACGTCGAGGCGATCAGCGCCCTGGTCGACTCGCACGGACTCGACCTGCTGGTGCTGGAGCAGACCAGGCCGGACATCGGCATCCCCGTGGTCAAGGTCATCGTGCCGGGCCTGCGGCACTTCTGGGCCAGGTTCGCTCCAGGGCGGCTGTACGACGTCCCGGTCGCGCTGCGACGGCTCGCCGAGCCGACCCCGTACGAAAAGCTCAACCCCGTTCCACTGTTCGTCTAGCCGTTTCCGCCCGGTTCCGACCCGGCTCGCGCGCAGGAGACCGATCGCCATGCACACACTCCACCCCGACGATCTCGGCGAGGGGCCGAAGGAACTCTGGTCGCTGCGTGAGGACGTCTTCGTCGAGCCCTACGCACCGAACGGCTCGCTGACGCTGTACAGCCGTTGGGGAGACGTCGTCCTGCGCCGCGCGCCCGAGCCGATCGGACGATTCCTGCACCGCATGCAACTCGGTCCGGTGTCCCTCACGAACGCGCTGTCCGATCCGGCGGACCTGCCGTCGCTGACCGCGCGTGAGCGCGTCCAGCTGTTCGTCACCCTCGAACGGCTCAGACACCTGATCGTGCGCTCGCTCAGCGCCGGCAACGGCGATCAGCCGCTGGTGTCGGTCGTCCCGATGTCTCCGCACGCCACGTTCCCGGTCGAGCCGCTCGACCCCGAGCGCGCCGTGCGCCTGTCGGTGTTCGCGGCGCTCGCCTCGGACGGGACCACGCTGTCCATCGAGTCCCCGCTCTCGCTGCATCGCGTCGTGCTGCACGGGCCACAAGCCGCAGCGCTGGCGGCGACGCTTGGCCGACCACGGACTCCCGTCGAGGCCGCGGACCTGCTGGCGCTGTCCCTGCCGAAAGAGCTGTCGCTCGACACGCTCGCCTACCTGGCCGCCGCCGGAATGGTCGTGCAGAGCGACCCGGACGCCGCGCCCGAGGCGCCCCGGTTCGCCGAGGACCACGATCCCGCCCTGCGCGGCTGGACCAGGACGGATCTGGCGTTCCACGTCTCCAGCACGCTCGGCCGCCATGACCACGACTTCGGCGCCACATATCCGCTCGGCGCGGAAGGCCGCCTCGCGGCGCTGCCCGACCTGCCGCGCGGCGGCGTGCGGATCCCGCTGCGCCGGCCGCGGCTGGCGGACCTGCTCGCCACCGATCCGCCGTTCACCGCGGTGCTGGAGGGCCGCCGTTCGATCCGTACGTTCGGCGACGGCCCGCTGACGCTCGGGGAACTCGGCGACCTGCTGTACCGCGCCCTGCGCGTCAGGTCCCTGGTCGGGCCGCCGAACAGGCCCGGTCAGCCGTCGGCGGTCGACCGGCCCTACCCGGCCGGCGGCGCGATCCACGAACTGGACTTCCACGTCGTCATCGACCGCTGCGAAGGCGCGGCTCGCGGCGTCTACACATATGACGCGGCGGGGCACGCGCTGGTCCCGATCGAGACCGAGGCGGCAGACGTGGACGAGTTGCTGGAGCAGGCGCGCGTGGCGGCGAACATGGCGGGGCCGCCGCCGGTGTTGATCATGATCACCGCGCGGTTCCGGCGGCTTTTCTCGAAGTACGCGGGCCTCGGCTACTCCCTGGTGCTCAAACACGTCGGCGTGGCACAGCAGACCCTGTACCTGGTGACCACGGCGATGCGGCTGGCGGGCTGCGCGATCGGTGCCGGCGAGATCCAGGACTCCGCCCGGATCCTCGGCCTCGACTGGCTCGCGGAGTCCTGGGTGGGCGGCTTCACGCTCGGCCGCGCCCCGGACCCGGCCGGGGTACCGGGCGAGGGCGAGAGCAGGCACGCGGTCAACGACGCGCAGTGGAGCGAGCTGTGCCGCGAACGCCTGGCGTCCACCGGATGACCGGACCCGGCCGACGCACCCGAGCCGGTTGATCAGTGCCCTGAAAGCAGCAGATCAGGGCACTGATCATCAGCGCACGGGGCACATCTGCGCCGACCTGGCCGCACGTCCTCACCGGTAACCGCAGTTGCGCCATATATTCAACACATCGTCGATTCCCGCGAGGAGTGGCATGGTGGCCGACCGGACGAGCTGGCGCGAGCGTGCCGCGCCGCGGGCCTGGCCGCGGGACGGCTCGGCGCAGACCCCTGACGCGGGCCGGCAGGCGCCCGCCCCGCAGATCGCGCGCAACATCCTGCTGCTCCTACTGTGCTCGTACGTGTTCGCCGGGGTCATCAACATCCCGGCCGACAATCCCGGCGACCAGCAGGCGAACACGGGCTCCTACGTCTGCATGGCCATCGTGTTCGCGCTGACGCTGGCGCACATCGCGCCCCGGGCCCCGTTCCGGCCGCTGTGGCTCAGACTCCTGACACTGAGCGCGCAGGCCGCGGCCACCTACCTGCCGTTCGCGCTCTACCACGAGCTGTGGGGCGGGATGGCCGGCTTCCTGGCCGGATCCTTCATCATCCTGCTGCGCGCTCCGGCGTCCTGGATCCTGTTCGCCCTGTGCACGGCGAGCATCGCGGCGGTCGCCGACGCCACCCACGAGACCACCCCCTGGGTCGCCTACTTCGCGGTCTCCACCGCGAACGCGGGACTCGTGCTGTACGGCCTCACCAAGCTCGCGGACCTGGTCAAGCTGCTGCACGCCGCGCGCGCCGAGTTGGCCAGGCTGGCGGTCGCGCAGGAGCGGCTGCGGTTCGCCCAGGATCTGCACGACCTGCTCGGCTACAGCCTGTCCTCGATCACGCTCAAGAGCGAGCTGGCGTACCGGTTGGCGGACGGCCAGCCGGAGCACGCCCGGCAGGAGCTCGCCTCGATCCTGGAGGTCTCCCGGCAGGCGCTCTGCGACCTGCGCACGGTGGCCAGCAGCTATCGCACGATGCGCTTCGCCGACGAGTTGGCCTCGGTCGAGTCGATGCTGCTCGCCACCGGGGTCGACGTGTCGGTCGAGGTGTCGCTGCCCGACCTGCCCCCGGCGCTGGACACCGTGCTCGCGACCGTGCTGCGCGAGGGCGTTACCAATATGCTGCGACACAGCAAGGTCGAACACTGCTCCATCGTCGGACGGATCGCGGACGGGCGCGTACGGCTGGAACTGGTGAACGACGGCGTCAACGCCGAGCGCGAGCGGGACACCCCGGATCCGGCGGGCAGCAGCGGGCTCGGCAGTCTCACGCAGCGGCTCGCGACCGTCGGGGGCGCCCTCGAGGCGGGGATGTCGGCGCACGACAGGTTCCGCCTGGTCGCGCGGGCGCCGCTGCGTCACGCGGGGGCGGGAACGGAGCGGGCGAAATCGGATGCCGCGTCAGATGCCGGGCCACAGTTTGAGCACGCCAAGCCGCCAGAGGATTCGGGATCGCTGGAAGGGGTGGTAAATTCGCCACATCCGTCTGGCGGTCGGGCGCCGGACGAGTAACGTGAGTCGAATAGACGCGACAGCTTATTCGAGCGCTACGACCGCGCACGCGAGAACGACAACGGGGATGACCTCGGCCTGCAACGGGGAGCCAGATCATGCGATGAGACAGCTGACGATCCTACTCGCGGAGGACGTCAACATGGTCCGGGGCGCTCTGGTGGCGCTGCTGAACCTCGAGCCGGACCTGACCGTCGTCGCCGACGTGGACAACGGCAACGCCATCGTGCCCACCGCGCTGGCCTGCCGGCCCGACGTTGCCGTGATCGACATCGACCTGCCCGGAATCGACGGGCTGACCGCCGCGGCACTGCTGCACGAGCGGCTGCCCTCGTGCCGGACGCTGATCCTGACCAGCCTCGGCCGGCCGGGCACGCTGCGCCGCGCGCTCGGCGCGCACGTCGCGGGGTTCCTGCTGAAGGACGCGCCGCCCTCGAAGCTCGCGGACGCCGTGCGCAACGTCGCGGCGGGCCTACGGGTGATCGACCCGCAGCTCGCGGTCACCGCGTGGGACAGCGGCGAGAATCCGCTCTCCAGCCGCGAAATCGAGGTGCTGCGGATGGCGGCGAAGGGCAGCGACCCGGTGGAAATCGCCACTCGGCTGTACCTCTCCCCCGGCACGGTGCGCAACTACCTGACGACCATCGTCACGAAGCTCGGTGCCCGCAACCGCGTGGACGCCATCCGGATCGCGCAGGACGCCGGCTGGATTCCGTGACGGGCGCGCCGATCGCCGTGCGACACCTCGGCGGGCGTTTGAACCCGTTTCAGGACTTATAATACCCAATGCGATCACAATGCGATCGGCGCTTTCGGTCTGCCACGTATGCCGGGAACGGCGCGGCGAAACGGGATCAGACGCCCGCTGAGCGTGCTGCACCGCGCGAGCCGGTAAGCGCCTCGAAGAGTCCCGGATCGAGCATCGTGCCGGCCGCCGTGTCCACGGTGTCGCCGAACCCCGCGTCGAACAGCGCGACGCTCACCGTGTAACGCCGGTCCACCGCGCAGGTGCCGAAGGACCACTCGTCGCCGGTTCCCGGCGAGCCGTCCGGTCGCAGCACCCTGGCGCGCGGGTCGCCGAGCCGGAAGCCGAACTCGGTGAACTGGAAGCGCAGCCCCTGCCCGATCGCCTTGCTGTAGGCCTCCTTCAGCGTCCACAGCCGCACCAGCGCGCCGTTGCGCCGGCTCGCCGCCATCGCGTTGAGCATCGCCAACTCGTACGGCGTACACGCCTGGTCCTCGGTGCCGGTGCCCGCCATCGACCGGTCGGCCAGCTCGACGTCGACGCCGATCCGGCCGCGCCGGGTGATCCCGACCACCAGCAGCCCCTCGGTATGGCTCAGGCTGACATCGATCTGGTCGCAGCCGCGCAGGTACGGCCGGCCGCCCGGCTTGTAGGCGAGGTCGAGCAGTTCGGCGCGGGTCTCCAGCACCTGCGCGGCGGCGTGCTTGAGCAGCAGCCGGGCGGCGACGAACCGGGACCGGATGTGCCGGTGCGCCATCCGCTGCGCGCGGGCCCAGTCGCGGCCGAGCAGCAGCCGCAGCCGCGGATCGTCCGGATCGCCGGGAAGCCAGTCGTCAAGCCGCCCATAGACCATCACGCTGCCGGTGTCGGCCAGCCGTTCGCGCACAGCGTCCCACGGTCCCGCGGGGCTCTCGATCAGCAAGGGACGGCCGAGCGGACCGCCCGCCGCCCCGCCGGGCCGCTGCCCGGACGACCCGGCCATCACGCGGCCAGATCGGCGGAAAGCTGGGTGCGCAGGTACTCCACGACGGTCGCGGGCGTGACGAGGCTGTCGAGCATGTCCGGCACCGAGAGCTTGCCGACGGCCGGCAGCCGCCGCTCCAGCTGGAAGGTCAGCTGCATCACCATCACCGAATCGAAGCCGAGGTCCCCGCGCAGTGCCAGGTCCGGGCCGATCACCACCGAGGGATCGTCGACGAGTTCCGCCACCGAGGCGTAGACCGCCGCGCGCACGGGATCGTCGTCCGCCTCGTCCCGGCCGATGCCGAGCCCGCCGATCACTGCGGCCAGCGCCGCCGCGTCGGTTTCCTCGCCGCGGCAGACCGGCAGGCAGGCCGGGCCGTCCCTGCCGGCCAGCGCCTTGAACAAGTTGGCCAGCACGGGCTTCGGGCCGATCTCCAGCACGAAGTGCGGACGCTGATCCGCCAGCAGCCGCCGCGCGGCCTGGTCGAAGCGCACCGGAGCGCCGATGTGCCGCGTCCAGTAGTCGGCGTCGAGCGCTTCACCGTCGAACAACTCGCGACCGTGCACGGTCGAGTAGAACGCGAGCCTCGCCGCGCGCGCCTGCACCCGCGCGGCGACCGGCGCGAACCGCGGGAGCATCGGCGCCATCAGCGGCGAGTGGAAGCCGTGCGAGACCTGGAGCGGCCGGGAGAGCACGCCGCGCCGCGCCAGCTCGTCGTGGATCCGGTCGAGCGCGCCGAGATCGCCGGAGAGCACGGTTGCCCGCGGGCCGTTGAACGCGCCGATCCCGGCCTGAGGTTCGTGCTCCAGCAGGTCCGCGATCTCGTCGGGCGCCGCGCGCACCGCGAGCATCCCGCCGCCGGTTGGCAGGTACTGCATCAACGCGCCGCGCATCGCCACCAGTAGCGCGGCGTCCTCCAGGGTGAGCGCGCCGCCGATGACCGCGGCGGCGAACTCGCCGATGCTGTGCCCGAGCACGGCGATCGGCCGCACGCCGGCGTCGAGCAGCGTGGCCGCGAGCGCGTATTCGACCGCGAACATCGCGGGCTGGGTGAAACCGGTCTGGTGGATGCGCAGGTCGCCGCGCAGGATCAGATCCGCGATCGAGGTTCCGGTGTACGGCCGCAGCGCGTCCGCAACGGTGTCCAGGTGGTGGCGGTAGCCGGGGTGGCCGACGTAGAGCCGGCCGGTCATGCCGGGATATTGAGCGCCCTGTCCGGTGAACGCGAACGCGATGCGGGGCGCCGGGTCGGTGTCGGCGCTCACGGCCGGCTCCTCTCGGAAGAGTTCTCGGGGGATTGCGCGCCGCCGCGGCCGAGCTCGTCAGCCTGCTGTGACAGGTGCTCGGCCAGCTCGGCGACGGTCGGGTAGTCCAGCACCACGGTGACGTCCACCGGCAGCCCGAGCTCCTCCTCCACGTCGCCGTAGAGGTTGAGCGCGACCAGCGAGTCGATCCCGTACTCGGCCAGCGGCACCCTCGCGGCGATGTCCGTGCGACCGAGGTAGCGGGCCAGCCGCTCGGACAACCAGGCGCGCAACGCGGACTCGCGCTGGCGCGGCGGAAGGTTGATCAGGTCACCGCTCATGCCGCCGCCCTCCGCGCGCTCTCGCCGGGCCGGTCGTGCGGGCGCCGCTCGCGGACCAGTTGCCGGACCTTCGGATCGACCAGTTGGTGAAGCGGCTCGAGCCGGTCGTCCAGGAAGAGCGCGCGCACCGCCGAGCGCGCCAGCTTGCCGCTGGTGGTGCGGCGCACCGTGCCCGGCCGCACCAGCACCACCCCGGCCGCCTGCACCGCGAACTCCACCGAGATGCGCTCGCGCACCGCCGTCGCCAGCTCGGCCAACTGCGCCGCGGAGCCGGCGCCGCCGCCGCGCACCTCCTGCACCACCACGACGTGCTCGCGGTCCGACTCGAC
>JBOHCW010000350.1:0-2665 GCA_050725375.1 Actinocrinis sp.
TTTTGACAAGGATCTGGACGAATTAGTCGGCTACCGGCCGGAGCGCACCGAGCCCTCGGACTTCGAGGAGTTCTGGAGCAGCACCCTGAGCGAGGCGCGCTCGCATCCGCTCGACGCTGTCTTCACCGTGCAGGAGGCCGGGCTCTCGACGGTGGTCGTCGAGGACGTCACCTTCCGCGGCTTCGGGGGCCAGCCGATCAAGGGGTGGCTCAAGCGGCCGGCCGACGCCGTCGGGCCGCTCCCGGCGGTGGTCGAGTATGTCGGGTACGGCGGCGGGCGGGGACTCGCGTTCGAGCGGCTGCTGTGGTCGAGCGCCGGGTACGCACACTTGATCATGGACACGCGCGGGCAGGGCGGCACGTGGTCGGTCGGCGATACTCCGGACAACTTCGCGGACGGCGCCGGGCCGGCTTATCCGGGGTTCATGACGCGCGGTGTGCTGTCGCCGGATACGTATTACTACCGGCGCCTTTACACGGACGCTGTGCGTGCGGTCGAGGCTGCACGCGCGCATCCGCTCGTTGACGCGTCGCGCGTCGTCGTGCACGGCGGGAGCCAGGGCGGCGGGTTGGCCGTCGCGGTGTCGGGACTGGTCGGCGACCTGGCCGGCGTGCTGCCCGAGGTGCCGTTCCTGCAGCACTTCCGGCACGCCACCGAGATCACCGACGGCTTCCCGTACAAGGAGATCGCCAACTTCTGCAAGAACCAGCGGGACAAGACCGAGCAGGTCTTCCGGACGCTGTCCTATTTCGACGGGCTGAACTTCGCGGCGCGGGCCAACGCCCCCGCGCTGTACTCAGTCGGCCTGATGGACGACATCTGCCCGCCGTCGACCGTATACGCGTCCTACAACCACTATGCCGGGACGTCCAAGGACATCGTGGTGTACCCGTACAACGGCCACGAGGGCGGCGAGGCCTTCCATACGCCCGCCGCCCTCGCGTTCACCGCCGCCGCTACTGCGACCGCTACTGTGCCCACCGATGTGCCCGCCGCTGTGTCCGCCAATGGCGCGGTGTAACGCCTGAGGGGTCCGACGTCCCTCTCAGAGTGATGAGTCGGCGACCGATGCGGCGGTCGCCGACTCGTCTAGCAGCCAGCAGCGCGCGACATGGCCGGTGTCGGCTTGCGCGCCGTCTGACAATCCTTCCACTGCTGACGCGCTGACCTGCAGGTCTGGTGGCCGGGTCGCGCAGACCTCCATCGCGAACGGGCACCGGCTGCGGAACCGGCAGCCCACGTCGAGCGCGGCCTCCCGGTGCTCGGCCACGCGCGCGTCACGGCGCTCGACCCGCTGCGCGCGGGCCTCGGCCAGTTGGGCGCGGGTCATCCTCGGGTCCGGCGCGGCGGAGGCGAGCATCTGCGTGTACGGATGCGCCGGGTGCAGGATGACCTGGTCGCTCGGCCCTCGCTCGACCACCTCGCCGCGGTACATGACCATGATCTGCGAGGAGAAGTGCCGCGCGGTCGCCAGGTCGTGCGTGACGTACAGCAGCGCCAGGTCGCGGTCGCGTTTGAGGCGGTCCAGCAGGTTGAGGATCTCCAGGCGAATCGAGACGTCGAGCATGGATACGGGCTCGTCGGCCAGCAGGACCTTGGGGTTTGTCGCCAGGGCGCGCGCGATGGCGACCCTTTGCCGCTGGCCGCCGGACAGCTCGTGCGGATGCTTGCGTGCGACATCCTGCGCCGGGGTCAGGTTGACCGAGCGCAGCAGGTCGAGCACGGCGGCGTCGAGCTGCTTGCCGCGCTTGAGCCCGCCGTGCAGCAGCAGCGGACGACGCAGGTGGTGGCCGACGGTGTGCATCGGGTTGAGCGAGGCGAACGGGTCCTGGAAGACCAGTTGCAGGGTCTTGTGATACGCCCGCCGCCTCGCCCGCCGGCCGCGCGCGCCGTCGAGCCCGGACAGCGCGATCCGGCCCGCGCTCGGCTTCACGAAGCGGCTCAGGGTGCGCACGACCGTGGACTTGCCGCTGCCGCTCTCGCCGACCAGCGCGAGCGTCTGGCCGGGCTCCAGGGTGAACGAGAGGCCGTCCACGGCGCGCAGGTTCCCGCCGCCGTGCTGGTGGTAGTCGACGGTCAGGTCCGTCACCGTCAGGGCACTCATGCCTGTTCCTCCGCCTCGGGCGAGTAACGCGGATCGTGCAGGTGGCAGGCCACCGGCCAGCCGCCGCCGGGCACACCGGACGGTGCGGCCAGGCGCGGCGCCACCTCGTGACAGGGCTCGAACACCGATTCGCAGCGGGCCGCGAACGGGCAGCCGGCCAACGCCTCGCGCAGGTCCGGCGGGCTGCCGGGAATGCCGCGCATCTCGCGCCGCTCGCCGCGCAGATCGGGGAACGAACGCAACAGGCCCCTGGTGTACGGGTGCAGCGGCGCGGCGGCCACCTGCTCGGCCGGCGCGTACTCGACCACCCGGCCCGCGTACACCACGGCGAGCCGGTCGCTGACCTCCAGCAGCAGCGCCAGGTCGTGGGTGATGAAGATGACGGAGAAGCCCAGCTCGGCGCGCAGCCGCTCGATCTCGTCCAGGATCTCGCGCTGCACCAGCACGTCCAGCGCGGTGGTCGGCTCGTCCATGACCACCACCTGCGGCTCCAGGGCCAGCGCCATCGCGATCACCACGCGCTGGCGCATCCCGCCGGACAGCAGGTGCGGGTAGGAGTCC
>JBOHCW010000351.1:0-4434 GCA_050725375.1 Actinocrinis sp.
CTCCATACCGGTGCTGTCCTGCATGGCGCCCATTCCTCTCCGTCGCGCACACCGATGTGCCTTTTGTAACGGCTTACATACTGGCGTATCATGGCGTTACGAACAAATGAGAGGAATTGGCGGTCAGGCCACGCTGACTTCGCCGGCTTCATGATCGATGCCGTCGACCAGGGCGGTGGATCCGCCAGGCGCGCTGGTGTGGAACGCCAAGGGCTGGTCCAGACCCCTCGCCGTCATCATTCCCGGCAGTGCAGTAATTGGAGGAGCACCCGTGTCCAAAGTGATCGCTGTCTTCGGCGCTGGCCAGGGCCTCGGCACCTCGGTCGCCCGACGCTTCGCCGCCGAGGGTTTCCGTGTCGCCCTGGTGGCGCGTCGCAAGGACCGCCTCGACGCACTGGTCGACCAGCTCAGTGCCGAGGGCGTCGAGGCGGCCGGTTTCGCTGCCGACCTCTGCGCGCCGCAGGAGATCCCCGTCCTGATCGGGGCGATCCGCGAGCGGTTCGGCCAGATCGACGTGATCGAGTACGGACCGTTCCCCAGCGGCCGGTTCACTCCGGCCGCCCGGCTGGAACCGGACGCCCTGGCTCAGGACATCCCGCTGCTCCTGCTCACGCCGCTGGCAATCGTCCAAGCCGTGCTCGCGGAATGGACGGAGCGCGGCGACGGCGCCTTCCTGATGACTACCGGCGCCACCGCCGTCCACCCCATGCCCTACTGGAGCGGCGTCGGCCCGCTGATGGCCGCTGCGCGCAACTGGCTGTACTCCCTGAACGGCGAACTCGCCGCGTCCGGCGTCTACGCCGGCACCCTGTCCATCGCTGCCTTCATCACCGGCAGCGAGGCCGCGCAGGCGGCTGCCGCCGACCACAAGGCGGCTTCTGTGCCGGTTGTCGATCCGGCCGAACTGGCCGGGCTCTATTGGGACATGTACTCCAAGCGCGACCGCGTCGAGGAGGTCCACCCGGACTTCAAGACCGCCGCCTGAGGTCGGCGGGTGGCAGGTCGTCGGCGAGGTGGTTCGCGCGGTTTTGTCAGTCGAAGTGACCGTTCATGCCGTGCTCTATGGCGATGGCGATGGCTGCGGCGCGGGAGGTGGCGCCCAGTGTCCGGAAGATGTTCGACGTGTGGTACTTGACCGTGTTCACGCTGATACCGAGGCGGTCGGCGATGTCCTGGTTTCGAGACCCGCGCACCATCAGGTCGAGGACCTCGGCCTCGCGGGAGCTCAGCGCCAGCAGCGGATGTCCGGGGCCCGGCTGGCGCGGCGGGTCCAGGGGGATGACCATCGACAACTCCGAGCCCCAGCCGGTCGTCGTCTCCAGCGAGACCCGTCCGTGCATGGCGCTGATCCGGTGCCGCAGATGCTGCAACATCGTGTCCTCGAAGGACAGTTCTCCCGGCCCGTCGTCGCGCAGGTCGACCAGCAGGTTGGTCCCGTCGCAGTCCCACTGCACGCGAACCCGCCGCACGCCGTTCTGATCGGCCAGGGCGAGCACCGCGCCGCGGACCACCGCGCGAGCGCCGTGCGCGATCTCGCTGGGCAGCGCTCGCCCGTCGACCGGCGGTTCGATGAACTGCACGTCGAGGTCCCGGTAGCGGGCCAGCGGGCGTAGATCGTCACGCAGGCGTTCGAAGGCCGAGGTGACCGGTTCCTCGTTGAAGCTGCGCAGGTGGTCGGTCGAGGTACGCAGGCGGACGACGGATTCGGCCGCCAGCCGGGTCGCGGTCTGCCGCGCGGCCCGGTCGTCGAGCCGGTTCGAGCGCAGAACGGCCACCAGCGATTCGAGCGCGGTCAGGTGCAGGTCGGTCAGTTCGTCGATCACCTGTGCCCGTATCGCGGCCACGGTGCGGGACTGGCGCAGGAACCGTGGTGACGCCTCCCGGGCGGCCCGGTTGAGGACGGCCGCGGCGACGCGCCAGAGCGTGACGGCCGCCCGGTCCCGAGCGGGCTGACCGGGGTCGATCAGGACCAGAAGCGCGTCGGAGTCGGCGCGGGCCAGCCAAACCTGATGCGTTTCGCTCCCGACGGCCAGTGATCCGACCGCGCCGCGTCCCGGTTCGGCGCTCTCCCGCAGGCCGGTGAGCTCGCCCACCGTCAGATGGTTGACCAGGTGTTCCGGCCCGACAGCGCGATACGGGGCGCCGGCGTCGCCGGTGAGGATCGCCAGAGCCGAGTGCGGTACGAGCGACTGCAGGCTGGCGGAAAGCACTCCGGGCAGGTCGTCGGTCGTGGCTGAGAGCACGGCCAGCGTGCTGTCCAGCAACAGCACGTTGTCGCCGCCACGAACGGACTGCGACGCGGTGTCACGGCGCGGCATAGGCGTGACCCTACTCCCGTTGGCCGGCCGGCGCCTGGACCTACCCGTTCGGGTAGGCCAATCCTCTGCCGGTCGGTGGTCGATTCGCGCGCCGACGGTGGTGATGATTACTCGTATCAGGGCTGATCTGTCCCGGAGGGAGATCGACATGTCCACCAACCGTGCGGTCGTCTATCGAGGGCCGGGTGTCGTCGAGGTCGTCGACACCGCGTACCCGACGTTCGAACTCAAGGACGGCCCCGGGGTCAATCGCGCGAACGTCGGGCGGAAGCTGCCGCACGCCGTCATCCTGCGCACCGTCGCCACCAACATCTGCGGTTCCGACCAGCACATGGTCCGTGGGCGCACGACCGCGCCGGCCGGCCTCGTCCTCGGTCACGAGATCACCGGGGAAGTGGTGGAGGTCGGTCCGGACGTGGAGTTCGTCAAGGCCGGCGACCTGGTGTCGGTGCCCTTCAACATCTCCTGCGGCCGGTGTCGCAACTGCAAGGAGGGCAGGACCGGCATCTGCCTGAACGTCAATCCGGACCGGCCGGGCAGCGCTTACGGCTACGTGGACATGGGTGGATGGGTCGGCGGCCAGGCGCAGTACGTGCTCGTGCCGTACGCGGACTGGAACGTGCTCAAGTTCGCCGACCGCGACCGCGCCCTGGAGAAGATCCTCGACCTGGCCACGTTGTCGGACATTTTTCCCACCGGCTTTCACGGGGCGGTGACGGCCGGTGTCGGAGTCGGCTCGACGGTGTACGTCGCCGGCGCCGGTCCGGTCGGCCTCGCCGCGGCGGCCAGCGCGCTGCTGCTGGGTGCCGCGGTCGTCATCGTCGGCGATCTCAACGACCAGCGGCTGGCCCAGGCGCGCAGCTTCGGGGCCGAGACGATCAACGTCGGCGCGGGCGCGATCCCCGACCAGATCGAACAACTGCTCGGCGTGCCGGAGGTCGACGCGGCCATCGACGCGGTCGGTTTCGAGGCGCGAAGCCAGGGGCACGGCGCAAACGCTCCCGAGGCACCGGCGACGGTGCTGAACTCGCTGATGGATGTGACCACGGCGGGCGGTGCGATCGGGATCCCCGGGCTCTACGTCACCGGCGACCCCGGCGGCATCGACGAGGCGGCCAAGGTCGGCGCGCTCTCACTCAGTCTCGGCACCGGCTGGGCGAAGTCCCTCTCGTTCACCACCGGCCAGTGCCCGGTCATGCGCTACAACCGTCAGTTGGCGCAGGCGATTCTGCACGATCGCGTGCAGATCGCGAAGGCCGTCAACGCCACCCCCATCTCGCTGGACGAAGCTCCCCGCGGCTACGCCGAATTCGACGCGGGCGCGGCCACCAAGTACGTGCTCGATCCGAACGGCTACCTCAGCGCCGCCTAGCCACGGCCTGGCCACGCACGGCCGGGTGTGCCCGCCCGGTGAGCAAGCGTTCGTTCCCGACAGCGGCTCTCGCCGGGAGAGTCGTCCGACGACCAAGGAGAAACATCCATGTCAGGTCTCACTCTGGCCGACGCCCGATCGGTCATCGCCGCCGCCGAGCAGCGCGCTGTGCAGGTCGGGCAGCCGGTCAACATCGCCGTGGTCGACGGTGGCGGCAACCTCGTCGCCCACGTGCGCCAGGACGGCGCCTGGATCGGCAGCATCGAGATCTCCATCAGCAAGGCCTGGACCTCCCGCGCCTTCGACATCTCCACCCAGGACCTCGGCGCGAACTCGCAGCCGACCCAGCAGTTCTTCGGGATCCACACCACCAACGCGGGCAAGGTCGCGATCTTCGCCGGCGGCGTACCGCTGACCCGCGACGGTGTCGTGGTCGGTGCCGTCGGTGTCAGCGGCGGATCGGGCGCACAGGACCAGACCATCGCCGAGGCCGGCGCCGCCGCCATCTCCTGAACCGAACACCGTCTGTTCCGGACTGGCGATTGCGTGTACTGACACGAGAGCGTGTGTCGCGAACAGGGCACCGCCACGCGTTCGTCAAGCCCGGACGGCATCGCACCGGCTCGTGGTCGTGGGCAGGGGATGTTACGCCGTAACGGTGACAACCCCTGCCTGCAGATCACGACAATGCGGCTGCTGATCGGTCGAAACCGGGCCGTACGCGCCGTGCCGTGCCCGCCCCGC
>JBOHCW010000352.1:0-1973 GCA_050725375.1 Actinocrinis sp.
GGGCTACCGCCTGCGGTGTACGGCACTGACGCCGCGGCGCAGACGCACCCCGGCGCCGTCGCAGCGGCGGCATCCGAGGCCGGCGCAGCGGCGGCAGGTTCGCACCGGGCGCACCCGGGCGCGGGCGAGCCAGAGCAGCACCAGGACGACTAGGGCTAGAGCGAGGTAGGGCACGGCAGGTGGCCTTTCGGGTCGGTTTCGAGGTTCGCCGCGCGACCTGCTCTAGACGCTAGAGGGCAGGTCGCGGGACATGTTGATCTCTATAGCCAGGTCTAGATCTAGAGGCCGCACCTCTAGAGATCGGCCGATTCACGGCCGGCGACCCGCGCCCTGATGCACTCAAGGCAGAACCGCCGTTGACCACGTAGCGCAGGCGGCAGCCGGTGCCCGCGCGGGCACGTCGCGCGCTCTCGGCGGCAGCTCTTGCAGTACTGCCAACTGCGGTAGCGGATCGTGTTCTCGTCGTCGTACGGATGCCCCTGCGGGCAGTGCGTCTTGGCTTCACGCACGGCAGCGGCGCGCCGCATATTCTCAGCGGCGGTTACCGGCTCCAGATGCACCGGCCAACAGCACGCCCTCGACCGGCATCCGCGCTCGTACACGTGGTCGAGCTGCAAGCCGCCTGGCACGGTGCCGACCAACAACTCGTACACGACGACGTGCACGAGCCGATTGCGCCCGGTCCACCAGACTTGCCCGTACCGATCGGGACGGCCGCTGGTCCATTCCCAGCAGCCGGTCACGGGGTTGACGCGCACCTTCCGGGCGAGCCTCGGCGGCAAGTCGCTGACGCGGAACTCGTCCATTCAGGCCGCGCCCTTCCCGGCCTGGTCGGCGCGCATCTCGCGAAGCCGATTGGTGATCTGTTCGCGCGTCACGCCGTTACGGTTGCCCGCCGTCCCGGTCGGCGGTGTCCACCAGGTCTGCCCGGTGGCCACGCCGAGCCCGCGCAGCGCCTTGCCCAGCGCCGTCGCGTCCCAGCCCGTGTAGCGGCCCGGGTGCTGCTCGGCCAGGCGCTCACACAGCGCCGAGGACCACATTTGCTCGGCCCCGTCGAGCGCCGCCAGGACGTCCGCGAGCAGCTGCGCCGGGTCGCTCGCCCGGGTCGGGGTGATGCCGGCGGCCATGCCGGTGATGGTGCCTTCGTCCTCGCGCAGCAGCCGGGCACGTTGGACGATCGCCGCGGCCTTGTCGGCGTCCACGTTGTGGGTCCAGGCGATCACCGGCTGCGCGCCCTCGCCGAGCAGGTAGCCGATGCCCTTGTCCCTCAGGCCGAACTCGGTGGCGCGCACGCCGTTCTTGTAGGCGGAGGTGCCCAACACCATGTCGTTGGTGCCCTGGTCCGCCACACGTAGGCAGAACCGCAGTTGCACGTTCGCGCGGATTCCGGAGGGCAGCGAGTCGGCGTCCGGGCGCTGCGTGGAGGCGATCAGCGAGATTCCGGCGGCCGGGCCGACGCGCACCAGGTACTCGGCGGCCTCGGTGATGTCCTTGCCCAGGTCCCCGGCCTTGCCGCGGCCGGTGTCGAACGCCAGGTGACATTCGTCGAGCAACACCAGGATCGGGTGCAGCCCGTACGCCTTGACCCTCGCCAACTCGGGGGTGACCTTGCCCTCGCGGCACTTGCCCTCCCGGGTCAGCTTGGTCAGCAGCACCGCGCGCCGGTCCACCTCGACCTTAAGCGCCGCGAGGTCGTCTTTGAGGGAGAGCAGCACGTCCTCGCGCGAACCGGAGCCGAACCAGTGCGCGATCGGCTCGAACATGACGTAGTCGCCCATGCCCTTGCCGTCGTAGATGTGCAGCTGGCAGGAGGTGTCCAGGGCGGCGCCGAGCGCGAGCAGCCGCACCGAGAAGGTCTTGCCCATCCGCGGCTGCGCCCCGACCGCCGCGGAGGCGAACATGAGGGTCACGGTGACGGGGCGTCCGCGCTGGTCGGTGCCGAACGGCAGCGGCCGGAACATGCTGGTCGTCCC
>JBOHCW010000353.1:0-3033 GCA_050725375.1 Actinocrinis sp.
GCGCACGAGCAGCCGGTCCCGCTGGACGCCCAGGTCGCAGAGCTCATACTCACCTCCGCCGCACCCGCCGACGAGACGCACATCATCGCGTCACTCGGCGCCCACTCGCCCGATCTGCCGACCGCAGCCGTCACCGTCCGCCTGCCCGCCGAGTCGGTAGCCATCCTGCGCACCGCTTGAGCGACCCGCGCACCGGTAGACCTGCCGCCGATAGATCGGAACTCTGACGGGCATCGCCCTCGCCCTGCCGATTCACGGCCGCGCCCCCGCAAGGGCCACTGCACCGATGATCGGAAAGATATTCCTAACTCCTGTCACTATTTTTCTTTCCATAGTAGAAACCTTGCGGCAATACGGCAGCGCTTGTACGGTGACCACGACTCAGGCCAGCCCGCACACGCCACCCACATCACCCACCGCCCCTTCAGGGAGCTGCCATGCATCGGGTAGCCGGAACTCGCCGTCGCCGGGTCACGTTGACCGGCCTGTTCGTCGTCTCGGCCGCTGTCGCTCTTCAGGGTGCTGTCGCCCTGGACGCGCACGCCGCGACGTCCCCCGCCGCGCATGCCGCGATAGCCGACGCGGCCGCCGCGTGTATACCGTCCGGCACCGACGCCGACATCAACGCCGCACTGGTCGGGGTCGGCGCGCAGGCCGTGCTGTGTCCCGGCGCGGTGTTCTCGCTCGGCAACTCGGTTACCTTCACCGCCGCCAACCAGGCGGTCCTCACCCAGGGGCAGCCGACCGACTCGACGCGCGCGATCCTGCGGGTGACCGGGGCGAGTCTGACCACTGCGATCAGCGGCAACGGGCAGGCGGGGGTGATCGTCGAGAACGTGCAGGTTGACGGGAACCGGCCCGCACTCGGGCTCCTGAACGGCGGGGCGCTGTTGGAGATGGGCGGCGCGGGCACCGGGCAGACCGTGCAGAACATCACCGCGCACGACACCCGCAGCTGGTCCGACCTGCACATCATCGAGGGCGCCGTCACCAACGGCGTCCCACAGTGTCAGAACGCGAAGATCCTGGACAACACGATCGGGCCGTCCGGCACCGCGACGGCCTCGGCTCCGGGCAACTCGACCTGGGCCGACGGTATCTCACTGGCCTGCGGCAACAGCCTCGTGCAGGGCAACACGATCCAGGACGCGACCGACGGCGGCATCGTGGTGTTCGGCGCGCCCGGCTCGACCATCGAGAACAACACGATCATCGCCCGCTCGCAGCTGCTGTTCGGCGGGATCAACATGGTCGACTACGCGCCGATGAACGGCAACTACACCGGCACGCTGGTCACGCACAACACCATCGACGCCGAGGGCGCGTACATCAAGATCGGCATCGCGATGGGCCAGCAGGTGTGGAACTGCCTGACCGGCACCAACTACGGCGCCACCGTCACCGACAACACGCTCGAAGGCCAGTACATGGGCTACGGGTACGCGGTCAACGGCGTGACGAACTGGACCGTGACAGGGAACGTCGACAACTCCCGGCACGTCGGCACCCAGACCGGCGGCGGCTGCTTCGGCACCCCGGCCGCGTCCCAGCCCGGCGCGTTCCAGGTGGAGAGCGCCACCTCAAGCAACCTGCAGCCCGAGTTCACCAGCGCGGTGCTCACCAACGCGCTCGGCTCGCTCAACGCGCCGCCGATCAGCGGAGGCGGCACCGGCTCGGCGACGCTGAGCGCGAGCCCGGCGAGCCTGACGTTCGCGAATCAGAACGTTGGTACAACGAGCGGGGCGCAGAGCGTGACGCTCGACAACACCGGCACGGCCGCGGCGTCGATCTCGTCGGTGGCCGCGAGCGGCGACTACGCGCAGACGAACGGCTGCGGCAGCTCACTGGCCGCCGGCGCCTCATGTTCGATCTCTGTCACCTTCAAGCCGACCGCGGCCGGGACGCGCACCGGGACGGTCACCGTCACCGGCAACGCGACCAACAGCCCGACCACGATCACGCTGACCGGCACCGGCGCGGCGACCTCGAACACGAACCTCGCGCTCGGTCGGCCGATGACGGCGAGCAGTCACAACCAGTCGTACGCGCCGTCCAACGCGAACGACGGCGACGCGAACACCTACTGGGAGAGCGCCAACAGCGCGTTCCCGCAGTGGCTTCAGGTCGATCTGGGTTCTGCGACGAGCGTCGGCAAGATCGTGCTCACCCTCCCGCCGTCGGCCGCGTGGGGTGCGCGCACGCAGACGCTGTCCGTCCTCGGCAGCGCCGACTGCGGCTCGTTCAGCACGATCGTCGGCTCCGCCGGGTACACCTTCGATCCGAACAACGGCGGCAACAGCGTCACGATCACCTTCCCGGCGGCCTCGGCGCGCTGTCTGCGGCTGAACCTCACCGGCAACACCGGCTGGCCGGCCGGTCAGATCTCCGAGTTCCAGGTCTACGGCGCGAGCGGTGGCGGCGGGACGCCGAGCGCATCGTTGTCGGCGAACCCTGCGAACCTGGCCTTCGGGAATCAGAACCTCGGCACCACGAGCGCCGCGAAGAGCGTCACGGTGACGAACACCGGCAACGCCACGGCGTCGATCTCGTCGATCACGGCCAGTGGCGACTATGCGCAGACCAACACCTGTGGCAGTTCGCTCGCTGCCGCCGCCTCGTGTTCGATCTCTGTCACGTTCACCCCGACCGCCACCGGTACGCGTACCGGCGCGGTGACCATCGCCGGCAACGCGACCGGCAGCCCGAACACGGTCGCGCTCACCGGCACCGGCGCGAGTACGAACACGAACCTCGCGCAGGGCGCACCGGCCACCGCCGGCAGCTACACACAGACCTACACGCCGGGCAACGCGAACGACGGGAACACCGGCACGTACTGGGAAAGCGCCAACAGCGCGTTCCCGCAGTGGTTCCAGCTCGATCTCGGAGTCGGCCACAGCTACGGCCGCATCGTGCTGAACCTGCCGCCGTCCACGTCCTGGAGTACGCGCACCGAGACGCTGTCCGTCCTCGGCAGCGCGGACGGGTCGAGTTTCAGCACCCTGGTTCCCTCCGCCGGCTACACCTTCGACC
>JBOHCW010000354.1:0-12884 GCA_050725375.1 Actinocrinis sp.
TTCATGGCGGTGCGCGAGATATACGAACACGTAGATGTAGTGGTCTGCCACGGCGGCCAGGGCACGGTCCAGTCGGCCCTGGCCGGGGCGGTGCCACTGGTCGGGTTCGCGCTGCAGACCGAGCAGCGGATGAATCTGGACCGCGCGGTGGAGTTGGGCGCCGGAATCCGCATTCCGGCGCAGCACTGGCACGGCCCGGTCATCGGTGACGCGATCCGCGCGATACTTCGCGACGGCGGCTACCGCGCCGGGGCCCGCCGGGCCGCGGCGCTCATCGAAGGCAGCGACGGCGCGCGAGCCGCCGCGACCGCGATGTGGTCGCACCTGCTGCACGGGATGCCCGCCACGGTCGGGAGCCGCTGATGGCTACGACCGTGCCCGGTGCGACCGCCGCCGCTGCCGCGCCATCGGCCGTATCCGCGCAGACCCACAGCGGGGAGTCCGCCGCACGCAAGCGCGGCGTGCTGTTCGCGTGCTGCCTCGCGCAGTTCATGTCGGTGCTCGACATCTCGGCGATGAACATCGCGCTGCCCAGTGTGGAGCGCGCGCTCGGTTTCAACGACGGCAACCTGATGTGGGTCGTCACGGTGTACTCGCTGGCGCTCTCCGGCTGTCTGCTGCTCGGCGGCCGGCTGGCCGACCTGCTCGGCCGGCGGCGGATGTTCCTGGTCGGCACCGCCGCCTTCGCCGTGGCGAGCCTGGTCGGCGGCACGGCGGTGAGCGGCCCGGTCCTGGTGGTCGCGCGCGGCCTGCAGGGGCTGGCGGCCGCGGTGATGATCCCCGCCACGCTCGCGGTGCTGACCTCGACCTTCACCGGGACCGCCGAGCGGGCGAAGGCGATGGGGCTGTGGAGCGCGGTCGCGGGCGGCGGCGCGTCGTTCGGCGGCGTCGTCGGCGGCCTGCTCACCTCGTTCGCGTCCTGGCGCTGGACGCTGCTGGTCAACGTCCCGCTGGGCGCGGTGCTGATCGTGATCGCGTGGTTCTGCGTCAAGCGGGAGCGGCCCGCGGCCGCCGTCGGCAGCCCGGACATCCTGGGCGCCTGCTCGGTGACGCTCGGCCTGATGGCGCTGGTGGCCGGCATCGGGGAGAGCGGCAAACTCGGCTGGCAATCGCCCGAGGTGCTGGGAGCGCTCGGCGCGAGCGTCGTGCTGCTCGCCTTCTTCGTGCTCAACGAGGCGAAGCTCGCCCGCGATCCGCTGGTGCCGCTGGGCATCTTCCGCAACCGCGCGCTCTCGCTCACGAACGCGGTCGGCGCGCTCTCCTGCGCGGCCTTCTACACGACCGTGTTCTTCACGCCGCTGCTTCTGCAGCAGGTGCTGCACGCCTCCGCGCTGCGCGCCAGCCTGCTGCTCGCGCCGCAGTCCCTCTGCGTGCTGATATCGGCGCGTACGGTCGGCCGCTTCCTGCCGAGGCTCGGCACGAGGACCGTGCTCTCCTCGGGCCTGACGTCGGCGTCGGTCGGGCTGCTCTGGCTCTCCCACGCCGACGACCACGCGACGTACGTCGCCGGCCTGTTGGGACCGTGCATCCTGCTCGGCTGCGGCTGGGGAATGATCATGACCGGCTCGACGGTCGCCGCCGTGAGTGGCGTGCCGCACGATCAGACCGGTCTCGCGGCCGGGTTGATCAACACCAACCGGCAGCTCGGCGGCGCGATCGGAATCGCGGTGCTGGCCGCGGTGGCGGCATCCCGTACCGCCGCGCCGCACGCCGGCAGCGCGGCGGCGGCGGCATCTCGGCATGCCACCGCCGTGGGCTATGACCGGGGATATGTGTTCGGGTCCCTGCTCATGGCCGTCGCGCTGGTCGTGGCCCTGGGACTCGCCGGCCGCGCACACGAGGCCGCGGCGTGAAGAACCGAAGACGAGCGCACCGGGCGTGGAAACCCGGGGCTCGTTGACTCCGGCTCGTGAAATCGGGTTGTGCGATATGGGCTGCGAAGTCAGGGCTCTGAACCGGGAGTGGTGAACTGGGCGCGGCGGCTCAGTTCTTGAACTCGGCCGCGTGGTCCGCGGCCCAGCGGGCGAAGCCGAGCCCGGGGCGGGCGGCCACCTTCTCGACCGTGTCGCTGATCGGGGCGGGCGTGCCGACATGCGTGGCCCAGTCGGCGAACAACACGTCAGCGGGCGTGAACGGGCCCATCACGGCACGCGCCTCGTCCGGGGTGATCTCCTCGAACCGCAGCGAGCGCCCGGCCGCGTCGCCGATCAGCCAGATCTGCTCGCGGTGGGTGAGCGACTCGGGGCCGGTCATGCTGTAGACCGCGCCCTCGTGTGCGTCCGAGGTCAGCGCCGCGACAGCGACGGCCGCCATGTCGGCCTCGTGGATCGGCGAGCACTGCGCCTCGCCGTAGGGCGCGCGCACCACGTCGCCGGCCTTGAGCTGTCCGGGTACGTCCAGCGCCCACTGGATCGAGTTCGCGGAGGCCAGTTCGAGACGCAGGAAGGTCCAGCCGAGGCCGCTGTCCCGGATCTCCTTCTCCAGGTCCGCGTGGAAGGAGGCGACCTGGTTGGTCTGCTGCGCGAGGCCGTCGTCGATCGCGCCGGAGGACTGGAACACGATGCGCCGCACCCCGGCGTCGCGGGCGGCGGACAGGAAAGCGGGGGCGAATCCGGGCACGACGGCCAGCAGGAACACGGCCGAGACGCCCTCCATCGCCTTGCGCATGCCGGCGGCGTCGGCGAGATCGCCGGCGACCGCCTCGGCGCCCGGGGGCAGGTTTGCGTTGTCCACGTCGCGGGTGAGCGCACGCACCGGCTCTCCGGCGGCGACCAGTTGTTCGACGATCGACCGGCCGACGGGCGCGGTGGCGGCGGTGACGAGGATCATGGGAATTGCTGCCTTTCCGTGATCGATTCAATACTCCTGGTATCCAACCTGTATCCAGACTGTAGGGCCTTGTGGTGACGGAATCGGTCGGGGCACGACCTGGACCGGGCTCGGGCGCGGCCTCAGCGGCGCGGCTTGTGCAGTGACTGCGCACGTCAGGGCGACATCCAAGTCACGGATGCCGCCCTGACACCGCTCCAGCGGATGTCGAGCCGGGCTCGAGGTCCGGAGCCGTTGCGCTGCGGAGTCGTACGGTGGAGCCGAGCTATGCCAGCAGGCTCTCCGCGAAGTTCTTCGCGGGCGCCGTCTCGAAGCGCAGCGCCACGTGGCCGGCGGCGCACACGACGTCGCGCCAGTGCCGCTCGAGCGGATGGGACTGGGACATGCCGTGCGTTCCTGCCGCGCGTACCAGGCCGTTCACCGCGCTGACGAGCATTTCCGCCGCCAGCGCCGCGTCGCGCTCGTTGCGGGCCAGCAGCCGCGGCGTGCAGGAACCCGTGTCGGCGGTCGCGGCGTTGCGCTCGACCAGCAGTCGCGCGGCGTCGATGAGCCCGGCCGCGCGGGCCAGGCCTTCGTCGCCGGCCGGAGTGCGGCGACCGTGCTTGACCAGCTCGACGCACGAGGCGAGGGCGCCGGCCGCACCGCCGAGCGCGGGAGCCACGAACGTCAGCGTGCCGACCGCCCGGAAGGAGGTGTTGTGGCAGACCGCCCGCGACGTGCGGTTCGGGCCGCCGAGCACCTGCGGCCGAGGCACCGAGCGGTGGCGCGGCACGAACGTGTCCGGCACGACGACGCTGTGGCTGCCGGTCGCCCGCATGCCCGTGCTGTCCCAGGTCTGCTCGATCGCGCAGCTCGACGCGGGCACCGCGAAGAACCGGGCTTGGCCCTCGCCGTCCGCGGGGCAGGGAGCACACAGCAGCACCCAGTCGCTCCAGCCGATCCCGCTCACGTACCGCCAGGTGCCGCCGAGGACGAAGCCGCCGTCGACCTCGTTCGCGGTGCCGGAGGGGACCAACCCGGTGGCGATGACCGCGTCCGGGCCGTGCGCCCAGACCTCGTCCTGACCCTCGGCCGGCAAATACGCGGCGAACCGGCCGGAGTAGGCCGACAGCGAGGCGAACCACGCGCTCGCCGCGCAGGACTCGCCGACCGCGGCCACCGCGCGGGTCAGTTCACTGAAGGTGCCCTCGGTGCCGCCGTGGCGAGCCGGTACCAGGTGCCGGGCGAACCCGGCCTCGCGCACGGCCGTGACGACCTCGGGGGAGAGCTCGCCGGTCCGGTCCGCCTCCGCGGCGTGCCGGGCGGCGGCCGCCGCCGTGTCGCTCGCCGCATCGAGCAGGGCGGACGCGGGCAACGCTAGTGCTGCAACGGACATGGCTTGCCGCCTTTCGTGCCGATGGGGGATGGCGCGCTCACCATGCCGGGGCCTTCTCGAGTTCGTCCGCTGATTCGTCCGAGTCGGCGTCGGTCCACTTGTACGGCGAGTAGGGGGTGTCCGCCGCCGAGGTCAGGTCCGACCCGCCGTCCAGGACGATGATCTGACCGGTGACCCAGGAGCTGGCCGGCTCGGCCAGCCTGGTGATCCACGGGGCCACGTCGTCGACGGTCCCAGTCCGGCCGAGCGGCATGCAGGCCGCGTAGTGGTTGAAGATCGCGTCGGTCTGCTCCTCGGTCAAACCGTTGGCCGCGTACACCTCGGTACGCACCGCGGAGGGAGCCACCGCGTTGACCCGGATGCCGCGTCCGGCCAGCTCCTTCGCCCAGGTGAGCGTGAGGCTGTGCACGCCCGCCTTGCTCGCCGCGTAGACCGAGGCATACGGCTCGGGCTTGTGCCCCGCGACGCTGGAGACCAGGACGATGCTGCCGCCGGGGGTTTTGATGAGGGGAAGCAGCCGGGTGGTCAGCAGCGCGGTGCCCAGGACGTTGGTCTCCAGCAGCTCGCGCGCCAGCGTGACGTCGATCGCGTCGATCGGCGTCTGCCGGTAGATCCCGGCGTTGTGCACCAGGACGTCCAGCACGCCGGAGCGCTCGCGGACCGCCGCGCCGACCGCCTCCGCGCCCTCGTCGGTGACCAGGTCGGCCACGACCGGCACGATCGCCGGGTTCAGCTCGGCGACCTCGTCCAGCCGGCGCCCGCGGCGGCCGGTGATGATCACCGTCTGCGCGCCCTGCTCGGCGAAGGACAGCGCCGTGGCGCGGCCGATGCCGGTGCCGCCTCCGGTGACTACTACCGTCTGCCCTTCGAATACCTTGGTTGACATGCTCGTTTCCCTTCCGGGGCTCGCTGTTCGGGGCGGGGTGTGGTCAGGACCGCGCGCTGAGCTGTCCGGCCCAGTAGCGCTCCCGGCTCGAGGTGTCGTGCCGCAGTCGGCGGGCACTGGTGCGCAGCACGCCGTCCGCGCCGCGCACCAGCACGTCCCGCACGGTGCAGCTCGGCTCGAACGTGACCGTCCCGTCCGGTGCGGTGAGGCTGACCAGCGCGGTGTACGAGACGCGCACGGCGCCGTCGTCGCCGGGCTCGATCAGCCGGTTCTCGAACCAGTGCCGGAAGACGCTCTCGCCGTAGCGGGCCGTGTTGGCGCGGGTCGCGTCGATCAGCTGCGCGCGACCGCGCATGGACCAGCCGTCGGGTACGTGCTCGAAGACGGCGTCCTCAGTGAAGGTGAGTGCGAACTCTTCGATGCGCAGCTCTTCCAGCAGCGGCATCTGGCGTGCGTAGAACTGCTGGACGTCGACGAAGAGGTCGGCGGACAGGGCGCCGGTGGCTGATGCCGTGGTCGTCGCGGACACCCGCTACTCCCCGGCGGCCGTCGGGGCGCGGTCGCCGGCGGCTTGGCCGGTTTCCGAGGCGGTGGCCTGAGCGGGGATCGCGACGGCGCGCACGACGTGCGGCCGGGCGACCGACCAACGGCGCATGATCGGGCGCTCCACCAGCGAGTACAGGCCCCAGGCGAGCAGCACGCTGACCAAGAAGGCGCCGAGGAGGAACGCGATGGCGGGCCACATCGCCCAGCCCTTCGGATAGCCGTACGCGGACAGCCCGAAGGCGCGGTGGCCGTAGACCAGCACCAGGTGGTGGACCAGGTAGAAGGCGAAGGAGATCTCGCCGAGCCAGACGAACGCCCGGGTGCTGAACACGGTCTTGCGACCGGCCGCGTCCGCGGTGGCGGCCGCCGGGATCAGCAGCGCGAGCGGGATGACGGTCGCCGCCGCGAAGCGGTCCACGAACGGCGCGTGGATCGAGAATACGTACCCCGCGACCGCGAGGGCCACCGCGGGCAGCAGCCCGAAGCGCGGGATCCACCGGCCGGCCATGACGATCCGCGCCAGCAGGATGCCGAGGGCGAACTCCAGCAGCCGAGTGGCCGGGAACATGTACACGAACCAGATCTGGTGCCAGGAGGCCGGGCCCCAGATGAAGTAGGGCTTGCCCGCGAACAACGCTTGCGAGGCGAGCGGCACGACCCACACCGCCGCGACCGCGGCCACCGCGTAGTACCACAGCCGGTCCTCGCGGATGCGTCGCAGCGCGAGCAGCAGCAGCGGGAAGCAGAGGTAGAAGAAGGCCTCGGCGGACAGCGTCCAGCTCACGTCGTTGACGCTGCTCAGGTAGGAGAACTGCGGGATCCAGTCCTGCACGAAGAACAGGTTCGCCACCGCCGGGCCGATCCCGCTCGGCGTGTTGATCACCGCCAGCAGGATCAGCGCCGCGACATAGGTCACGACGTAGTTCGGCGCGATCTTGAAGAACCGGCGGCGCCAGAACGCGCGGGCCCGGTCGTTCGGGCGGGCGCTCCAGGTCAGCACGAAGCCGCTGAGCACGAAGAAGAACGAGACGCCGACGAAGCCGGCGGTGGCGGCGCCGGTCAGGTAGCCGTGCTGCGTCGCCTGGTTGGCGAAGACGAACTCGATGCTGCCGTGGAAGAAGAAGACCAGCGCGGCCGCGAGGAACCGCAGCCCGGTCAGCGAGTCGAGCCTCGGTCGGAGGTCTCTCGCGGAGACGGTCGGCATGGCGGGCAACCCTTCTGAATGCGCCGGTGTGGTCGCGGGCGCGACTTCGGCCAGGCGAGGCTGACAGCGGCGGCTCGCGCGGCTGTGGAGCGGTAGTGGAGTGGAGCGGCGACCGAGCGCGGCGCGGTTCGGGGCCGGAGTCCGGGGACGCTCGTGCGGGACTCAAGCGCGGTGGCCGAGCGTGGCGCGCACACACCGCAGAACCGGCGAGACTTCAGGAGGCACATCGTGGCGATTGCCGCCGCACCCCCTCGGTCGCTGCGCACCGCGCAGGACCCGCGGCTGCCGTTCCGCCTGCACCAGTCGGCCGCCTGCACGGCCGGCGCTACGCTCTCCGACGCGGCGGCCATCGAGTCCTGGCTCGCCGAGCGCACCGCGGTGCACAGCTTCGACGTGCGGCGCGTCCCGTTCGACGAGCTGGACGGCTGGTCGTTCGCCCCGGACACCGGGAACCTGGTGCACCGCACCGGCCGCTTCTTCAGCGTCGAGGGGCTCGCGGTGCACTCCTCGGCCGGCCCGTTGCCGGCCTGGCACCAGCCGATCATCAACCAGCCGGAGATCGGCATCCTCGGCATCCTGGTCAAGGAGTTCGACGGGGTGCTGCACTGCCTGGTGCAGGCCAAGATGGAGCCCGGCAATCCGCGGATGCTCCAGCTCGCGCCGACCGTGCAGGCCACCCGGAGCAACTACATGCGCGTGCACCAGGGCAACCCGGTGCGGTACCTCGAATACTTCGTCGCGCCCAGGCGCGGCCGGGTGCTGGCCGACGTGCTGCAGTCCGAGCACGGCTGGTGGTTCTACCGCAAGCGGAACCGCAACATCGTGGTCGAGGTCGACGAGGGCGTCGAGGTCGAGGTGCACGACGACTTCTGCTGGATGACCGTCGGCCAGATCAACGAGCTGATGAACCGGGAGAACGCGGTCAACATGGACGCGCGCACCGTGCTCTCCTGCCTGCCGTCACCCGGCCCGGTGCCGGTGTATTCCGGTGAGTTCCACGCCGCGCTCGGCGCGTCGCGCAATCCGCGCGCCGGGTCGCGGGTCGGTTCGGTGGACCTGCTCAGCTGGTTCACCGAGCAGCGCGCCCGGCTGGAGTTCAGCGCCGATCCGGTCCCGCTGGCCGCACTGCCGGGCTGGCGGCGCACCGACGACGCGATCGTGCGTGAGGACGGCCGGCACTTCAGCGTGGTCGCGGTGGACGTCAAGGCGAGCAGCCGCGAGGTGACCGGCTGGAGCCAGCCGCTGTTCGAGCCGAACGGGCGCGGCATCGCGGCCTTCATCGTCAAGCGGTTCGACGGGGTACTGCACGTGCTCGCGCACGCGAAGGTGGAGAGCGGCTTCCTGGACAGCGTAGAGCTCGGTCCCACGGTCCAGTGCCGGCCCGGCAACTACGACGAGGACGACCAGCCGTTCCTGCTCGACTACGTCCTGAGCGCCGGCCCCGCGCGCGTGCGTTTCGACACGGTCCACTCGGAGGAGGGCGGCCGCTTCCTCAACGCGGAGTTCCGCTACCTCATCGTCGAGGCGGACGACTCGCTGCCGGCCGATCTGCCGGAGGAGTACACCTGGGTCACCATGTGGCAGCTCAACGATCTGCTACGGCACGGCCACTACGTCAGCGTGCAGGCCCGCAGCCTGGTGGCCTGCCTGAACGCGGCGCGGTGACCGACCCCTCGGGGTGTTCGACGAGTCTCGGACACCCGCATCAGCGCGGCCCGGCGTGCCCGGGCCGGCCGACCGTCCACGGAGGACTGCGATGACCCTGATGACGCTGACCGACGAGCAGACGCCGGCCGACGAGAAGGAGGACATCCTCGACCTGGTGCGCCGATACCACCAGGCGAAGACCCCTCCGCGCGTCTTCGAGCCGGGGGTGACCGAGATCTGGCCCTCGGGCGCGACCCTGGACGAGACGGACCGGATCGCGCTGGTGGAGGCCGCGCTGGAGATGCGCATCGCGGCGGGCACCTCGTCACGCAAGTTCGAGTCCGCATTCGCCCGCAAGATGCAGCGGCGCAAGGCGCACCTGACCAACTCGGGCTCGTCGGCGAACCTGCTGGCAGTGTCCGCGCTCACCTCGCCGCAGCTCGGCGGGTACCGGCTGCGCCCCGGCGACGAGGTGATCACCGCCGCGGCCGGCTTCCCCACCACCGTCAACCCGATCCTGCAGAACGGGCTGGTGCCGGTCTTCGTCGATGTCGAACTCGGCACGTACAACACCACCGCCGAGCGCGTCGCGGCCGCGATCGGCCCGAAGACCAGGGCGATCTGCATCGCGCACGCGCTGGGCAACCCGTTCGAGGCCGCTGAGATCGCCGAGCTGGCCGAGCAGCACGGCCTGTTCTTCATCGAGGACAATTGCGACGCGGTCGGCTCCACCTACCGCGGCCGGCTCACCGGCACCTTCGGCGACCTGACCACGGTCAGCTTCTACCCGGCGCACCACCTGACGATGGGGGAGGGCGGCTGCGTGCTCACCGGCAACCTGGCGCTGGCCCGCATCGTCGAGTCGATGCGTGACTGGGGGCGGGACTGCTGGTGCGAACCCGGCGAGAACAACAAGTGCCTGAAGCGGTTCCAGTACCAGATGGGCACGCTGCCCTACGGGTACGACCACAAGTACATCTTCTCCCACGTCGGGTACAACCTGAAGGCGACCGACCTGCAGGCGGCGCTGGGCCTGAGCCAGCTCGCCCGGCTCGACGAGTTCTGCGCCGCGCGCCGCGCGAACTGGCGGCAGCTGCGCACGGCGCTGGACGGCGTTCCCGGCCTGCTGCTGCCCGAGCCGACGCCGGACAGCGACCCGAGCTGGTTCGGCTTCGTCATCACCGTGCGGCCCGACGCGGACTACACCCGCGAGGCGCTGGTCGACCACCTGGAGTCCCGTCGGATCGGCACCCGGCGGCTGTTCGCCGGCAACCTCACCCGGCACCCGGCCTACAGCGGGCAGGAATACCGCGTCGTCGGCGACCTGGCCAACAGCGACGTCATCACCGAGAACACGTTCTGGATCGGCGTGTATCCGTCGCTGACCGCTGAGATGCTCGACTACGCGGCGCGCAGCGTCCGCGAGTTCGCCGAAGGGCGGCACTGACGCGCGGCGTCGCGCAGCACTGATACACAAGGGCTCGGGGCGGCTTCGGGACATCCGGAGCCGCACCGAATCTCATACGGTGGCCGTGGTGGCCGTGGTGGCCGACTCGCTCAGTCGGCCGTCAGCTTGAGCACGACGTTGCCGGTGTACTTGCGCTCCAGCAGGCCCAGCAGCGCCCGCGGCGCGGCCTCGACGCCGCCCTCGATCGCGGTGTGCGAGTACTTGAACGTGCCCTGGCCGAGCCACTTGGCGAAGTGCTCGTTCCACACCGCGATCTGCTCCGGCAGGTGGAAGCAGGCGAACGGCCGGTACGTCAGCTGCTTGCCGATCGAGGCCATCAGGTCCAGCCGCGGCAGGTCCTGGCGCTCCCGGCCCAGCTGCTCGGTCATCGCGCCGCACAGCGCGAACCGCGCACCCGGCGCGGCGGCCTGGACCGCCGCCTCGAACTGCGCGCCGCCGACGTTGTCGAACACCACGTTGACGCCCTCGGGCGCCAGTTCCCGCAGCCGGTCGAGCGCAGGGCCGTCGTGGTAGTCGAAGGCCGCGTCGAAGCCCAGCTCGTCGACCAGGTAGTCGATCTTCGCCTTGGTGCCGGTGCTGCCGATGACCTTCGCCGCGCCGCGGTGCTTGGCGATCTGCCCGGCGAGCGAGCCCACGCCGCTGGTCGCGCCGGTCACGAAGACCACGTCGCCCTCGCCCGCGGCGGCCATGTCCACGATGCCGCGCCAGGCCGTCGGCCCGTTGGCCAGGAAGTACTGCGGGGCGGGCAGCAGGCCGCGGTCGCGCTTCTGGAAGGCCCGCGCCGGCAGGACCACGTGCTCGCGGAAACCGAGGAAGTGCTCGACAAGGTCGCCCTCGGCGAAGTCCGGGCTGTTCGAGCGCAGCACCGTGCCGACCGTGCGGCCGGTCAGCGGGGCGCCGAGCTCGAAGCGCGGCACCGGGATCTTGCAGTCCTCGTTCATCAGGTCGCGGTACGCGGTCGCCATGAGCATCCACTCGTTGCGGACCAGGACCTCGCCGTCGCCCGGCTCCCGCAGCGGCAGCTCCACCACTGCCAGGTCGCCCGGCCGGAAGTCGCCGACCGGGCGGGACGCCAGGTGCACCTCCCGCGTCGACGCGGGGATCGTTTCGGCTGCCATTTATTACGTCTCCTCGTGCGGGGTGGGATCGGGGATGAAATGCGGCCATGGATGACCGATCGGAGCATCCCGGGGACGGCTGGAACCGGACTCGCCGGGCGGTCGAGGCGCGCCGTGCCCGACGGTGCGCCGGGCTAACGTGGTCGCCGTGGAAGAGACGCTTAGTGTGCGGGCCCTCAATCGCGCGACGCTCGCCCGCCAGCACCTGCTGGAGCGCGCCGACCGCGGCGCCGAGGAGATGGTCGCCCGGCTCGTGGGCCTCCAGTCGCAGCTGCCGAGCCCGCCCTATATCGGGGTCTGGACCCGCTCCACCGCGTTCGAGCTCGAAACCCTCACCCGGCTGCTGTTCGACCGGACCATCGTGCGTTCGACGATGATGCGTTACACGCAGCACCTGATCGGCGCGACCGACTACCAGTGGCTGCGGCCGACGCTTCAGCCGATGCTCGACCGCGCGCAGCAGAGCTTCTTCGGCCGGCTCACCAAGGGCATGGACCTCGCCGAGCTGGCCGAGTACGGCAGGGAGCTGATCAGCGGGAGGGAGCTGACCCTCGTCGAACTGCGCACGCTGCTCGCCGAGCGCTGGCCGGACCGCAATCCGACCGCGCTGGGGTACTCGGTCCAGTACATGGTTCCGCTCGTGCACGTTCCACCGACCGGCACGTGGCGCAAGGGCGGCGCGGTCACCCTGGCGCTCGCCGAGCAGTGGCTTGGCAGACCGCTCGGGGAGCCGGATCTCGCGCAGATGGTGCGCCGGTACCTGGCCGCGTTCGGGCCGGCGTCGGTGAAGGACGTGCAGGCCTGGTCGGCGCTGCGTGGACTCGCCGACACCGTCGAGCGGCTGCGTCCGACGCTGGCTGTCTTCCGGGACGCCTCCGGGGAGGAGTTGTTCGACCTGCCGGACGCTGCGCGCCCCGACCCGCAGACCCCGGCGCCGCCGCGTTTCCTGCCCGACTACGACAATCTGATCGTCGCTCATGCCGACCGCAGCCGCGTCATCACCGAGGAACAGCGCAAGGTGGTCAGCTCGGGGGCCGGCGGAAGGACCCGCACTCGGCCGGGCCAGCACGGCGCCGTGGCGGCGACGCTCCTGGTGGACGGCGTCGTGCGCGCCACCTGGCGGATCGAGCGGGTGAAGAAGGAGTCGGCGCTCGTGATCGAGCCGTTCTCGCCGCTGTCCGACGCCGAGAAGGCCGAGGTGCGTGCGGAGGGCGAGAAGCTGCTCGCCTTCGCAGCCGAGGGAACGGCGGGCCAGGGCATCGAGTTCATCTGAAGCGCGCTCGGCCTCAAGCGCTCTCTCAGCCGGCGCCGAGCGGTTCTCGACCGGCACGCGAGTGGGTGCGTCCATCATCGAGTGGCCCGCGCGCCGTCGCGCCGGAAGAGGAGGGCCACCGATGACGAATCAGACGATCACCCCGACCACCCCGGTCGGCACCTGGACCGCGAGCTCCACCATCGGCGGGGAGGCAGTTCCGTACCGCACCAGGTTCGAGTTCCGCCCCGACCACACGCTGACCGCCGACGGGCCGCCCGGACCCGACGGGAAGCCGGCCTTCGTCGGCACCGGGCACTGGTTCACCAGGCCGGACGGAACCTTCGTGCATCACGTCACCCATCCGGTCCCGGACGGGAGCGGCGGCGAATTCGGCACGGTCCACGCGATCCAGCAGGGCACCGTCGGCGGCGACCGGTTCGAGTCCAGCGGCTCGGCCGTCATGCACTCGGCGGACGGCGTCGCCGAAGCGGTCGAGGTCACGCTGAGCGCGGACCGCGCCTGATCGGACTGAATGGATCGTCGCGCCGGCTTACGA
>JBOHCW010000355.1:0-2522 GCA_050725375.1 Actinocrinis sp.
CCGTGTTCCTGCATGCAGTCTCATGCCCGCTTTGGCGCCGCGGCCCTCGCCGTCTCCAGGACAGCCCGCAGGGGTGCAGCGTCCGCCCTATCTCCAAGCAGCGCCGCATAGGCGGCATCGAGCTCAGTACTCAGCGACGCGCCGATTTCCAGCGCCGCAACCTCACTCCACGAGTGGATCCAGCGCACGGCGTCGCCGTCGCCGAGTTCCGCCAGCACCCACGGCGGCAACGAGGCCATCAGGGTGTTGCGGCCGATTTCCCTCGCCGTGTCCCCGGCTCCCGCGTACCGGGCCTGCGCGGGCGTCAGCAGCCGAAGGATGATCTCGTCGAAGCGCCCGGCGTCGACCAGATCAAGGAATGCGTCCAGCGTTCCCTCGACGCCGGTCATCAGGTGCAGCGCGTCGATCAGCGGTCTCGCCTCCGACCGCGCATGACGCCGCGCCGCCACATCGACCAGCGTGTCCCAGTCAGCGCCCTTCGACTCCTTCGACCGGTCGCCGAGCAACACCTGGCCGACCTGCGCAAACAGCTCGGACGGCCGGTCGAGCACGTCAATCGCACGTCCGCCACCCGCGTCGGCAGCACCACGGCCGTCGTCAGGCATCGCTTTCAAAGCCTCGATACGCTCACGCAGCGCCGGATGCGAGTCGAATCTCGCTTCCTTATCGGAGCGCGGACGCACGCGGCCGTCGCTCGCTTTACGCAGACCGGGCGTAGCCAGCAAGTCGCCAAAGCTGGCGATCACCTGCGACGGCTCGGGCATGAGGCCGACATCCGCGCCTAAAGCGACGAAGCTGTCGATGTAATACCGATACGCCGCACCAACCTCGGCCGTCCGCCCCAACATCGCGATCGCCGTGCGCGGCCCGGCGGCCTGCGCGCTGATCCGGTCCGCCTCGAACTCCTGCGCCCGGCTGATCGCCGTTGTGGCGGTCAGGAAACGGACCGCGTAGGCGTCGAACAACAGGTAGATGAGCCGCCGCCCCGGCAATTCGCGGCGCCCGTCGACCGCACCCGGCTGCTGCACTGGGCGTCCGGCCGCCGCGCTCAGGGCAGCCAGCACGCTCACGCGCCCACGCAAGACGACGGGCGACAGCCGCGTGTCGCGATTGATGTAGTGCCCGAACTCGTGCGCCAGCACGGCGTCAAGCTCCGCGGCCGACAACCCGAGCAACAGCGGCGCGCCCATAGTCAGCCGACGTGCACCGGGCATGAGCCCCAACAGATGGGAATCCTGCCTCACGGAGGCGTTCGCGTGGTGGTCGAAACGGATCTCGGACGGCGCGGGCGTGTCGAGCACCTCGGCGAGGCGCCGCACGCGCGCCCACAATGCGGGCTGGTCCTGCTCCGTGACAAGGACGCCTTTCGCCGCGTCCCGTGATCGACCCGTGGATGCGAAGAGCGCCGGCAGCACGACGAGGAACGCCGCGAACGTCATCGGCAGAAAGACCACGAGCGCCACCGGGGCCGTCAAGTACGTGATCGTGACGATGTCGACGGCGACCAGCGCCGCAGGCAAGCCGATCGCCAGTACGTAGAAGCCCGCCAGCAGGGCCACGGCCCACGCGGCACGAACGGTCAGCTTCATGTCACATCACACCCCCACCCTCGAAATCCGATAACCCACACGACGCCCAAGGCGCCGCAAGTGTCATATACGCGCCGTGAACAGTGCAACTAACCCGAGGGTCGCAGGCGGTCAGCCCTTACGCCGAGCCACACACGTATTGAGGACCATGCCACCTACAAGCCGTCCGTCCGGGCGAGCGATCTCCGCCGCACGCTCCAGGAACTCGGCGCGGCACAAGGCCGACTGGTCCGCATCAAGCATCTCCATGCCGTAGGACTCGTTGAACTCATCCCAGAGCTCAACAGCGGTGCACTCGCGCTCGACGGCGTCAGTCTCCCAACCGACCACGTCGAGCCCCACCGCCGACAGCAGTCCGGTCAGCCCGTCACGGCTGCGCGTCCGCTTGTCGCCGATCCGCGCAATTCGACGCGGCCAGCGCCCGCACACCGCGCCCGGCCAGCAGGTCCAGCAGCCCCGCGTCCGCGCACCCCAGGTCCAGCACCCGCGCCGCGCCCGCCGCGAGATCCGCCGCCGCGTCGTAACTGGTCCGCCCGTCGCCGCGTCGGGCGAGCCGACCCCCTTCCGACTGCCGCCCCGGCGAACGGTCATGATGCGCACGCAGATACTCTTCGGCGATCGAGAAGCCGGGTGTGTATACGGTCTCCGGCGCAATTCCATCAGCAGCCTCAGTCACGCGGCGACCCTAGTGCGCCCATCCGACAACCTGCCGAACGATCTGCACAGTCAAATCGTGCACAGCCAAAAGGGCACCATGGCGGAGGCGCAGCGAGTCAGCCGGTTGGACCGGATTGGGCGAGACGGGCCGAGCCGATTCGGCCACGCGTCCCGGAGATGCGAATAGCCCGCCAGAAACGGCCCTCGGCCACCTCAGCAGGCTATTACGTCATTCAATGTGATGTACGTCAATGCACCTTCGTGGTGCGCGAGGGG
>JBOHCW010000356.1:0-7744 GCA_050725375.1 Actinocrinis sp.
GAACACGCCCGGGTAGGCCATGAACATCTTGAAGCTGGTCACCCCGGCGCCGATGCAGGACTCCATCTCCTTGAGCGTGGCGTCGTTCACGTCGGAGACGATCATGTGGAAGCCGTAGTCGACCGCACAGTTGCCGTCGGCCTTCTCGTGCCATTTGTCCAGGGTCGCGAGCAGGCTGGTGCCCTTCGCCTGGACGGCGAAGTCGATGATCGTCGTGGTGCCGCCGTGCGCGGCCGCTTTGGTGCCCGTCTCGAAGGAGTCCACCGAGAACGTGCCGCCGAACGGCATCTCCATGTGCGTGTGCGCGTCGATGCCGCCGGGGATCACGTACAGGCCGGCCGCGTCGATGGTGTCGTACGCCGACCCGATCGTCGCGGCCCTGGGGGCGAGGACCGCGGCGATCTTCTCGCCCTCGATAATCACGTCGGCCTCTAGCGTCCCGGAAGCGGTCACCACCGTGCCGCCGGTGATCAGCGTGCTCATCAGGGTTTGACCAGGCCGTCGTAGGAGTCCGGGCGGCGGTCCCGGTAGAACTGCCACAGGTCCCTGACCGCGGTCAGCTTCTCCAGGTCGAGGTCGCGCACCACGACCTCGTCGGCGCTGTCGGAGGCGGCGGAACCGACCAGCTGGCCGCGCGGGTCGACGAAGTAGGACTGCCCGTAGAAGTCGTTCTCGCCCAGCGGCTCGACACCCACCCGATTGATCGCGCCGATGAAGTACTCGTTCGCCACGGCCGCGGCCGGCTGTTCGAGCCGCCACAGGTACTGCGACAGGCCCCTGCTGGTCGCCGAGGGGTTGAACACGATGCGCGCGCCCGCGAGGCCGAGCGCGCGCCAGCCCTCGGGGAAGTGCCGCTCGTAGCAGATGTAGACCCCGATCCGGCCGACCGCGGTGTCGAAGATCGGATAACCGAGGTTGCCGGGCCGGAAGTAGAACTTCTCCCAGAACCCGCGAACCTGCGGGATGTGGTTCTTGCGGTGCTTGCCGAGGAAGGTGCCGTCCGCGTCGATGACCGCGGCGGTGTTGTAGTAGACGCCGGCCTGCTCGTGCTCGTACATCGGCACGATCAGCACCACGCCGTTTTCCTTGGCGACCTCCCGCATCAGCCGGGTGGTCGGGCCGTCCGGGATCGCCTCGGTGTACGAGAAGTACTCGGCCTCCTGCACCTGGCAGAAGTACGGCCCGTAGAACAGCTCCTGCAGGCACACCACCTGCGCGCCCTGCGCGGCGGCGGCCTGCACGTGCGCCACCGCGTTCTCGATCATGGTCTTCTTCTCGCCGGTCCACCGTTGCTGGACCAGGGCTGCCCGGACGATCTCCGACACGCTCAGCTCACCATGCCTCTCCACACGTAACGCTCTTACCGCACATTTGACACATTAGACACACACCGAAAAAAGCACCGCCCCGATACCGCGGACGCTGTTCCATAAATCGGTCTCATTGCGGTGCCACCGCGGGCGCCGCCACGACCCGCGCCCGCCCCGGCATCGCCAGCAGCAGGTACACGACCAGCCCGGCGCCGAATCCGACCGCCCAGCTGTACGAGTACAGCGGCTTGAACAGCGGGATCAGCCCGTTCGCCGGGAACGGGCCCGACGTGCCGGACGCCGTGTTCGCCCCGCCCACCGCGAGCAGCGCGCCGACCACCGTCGCGACCACCGCCGGCAGGTTCCAGCCGCCGGTGAACCAGTACGCGCCGCCGCGCTTGTACAGGTCGGGCAGCGCCAGCTTCGTGCGCCGCACGAACCAGTACCCTGCGACAAGCACGCCGGCGACCGCGCCGAGCACGCCGCCGTAGAAGTCCAGCCAGGCGAAGATGTACACGTGCGGGTCGCTCAACAGCCGCCATGGCATCGCCGCGGCCCCGATCACCCCCGCGATCAGCCCGCCGACGCGCCGCGAGATCAGCCGCGGTGCCAGGTTCGAGAAGTCGTACGACGGGCTGACCACGTTGGCCGCCGTGTTCACCGAGACGGTCGCGACCAGAAGGGTGACCAGGCCGAGCACCACCACGAACGGGTTGGAGAACTTCGCCGCCAACTGCGTCGGATCCCAGATCGCCTTGCCGTAGATGATCGCGGTGCCCGAGGAGATCATCACCGCGATCAGCGAGAAGAAGGTCATCGTGGTCGGCAGGCCCAGCGCCTGGCCCCAGACCTGGCCGCGCTGCGAGCGGGAGAAGCGGGTGAAGTCCGGCATGTTCAGCGACAGGGTCGCCCAGAACGCGATCATCGCCATCAGCGAGGGCCAGAACACCGGCCAGAAGTGCGCGCCCCAGCCGAGCGTGGCGGGCTGCGAGAGCAGCGAGCCTACCCCGTGCGCCCGGTGGATCACCCAGCCGAGGACCGCGAGGAACACCACCAGCACGAACGGCGCGGCCCAGTTCTCGAAGCGGCGCAGCGTGTCCATGCCGCGCCAGATGATCGCCATCTGGATCACCCAGAACAGGGCGAACGCGACCCACAGCGTCCACGGCCGGCCCAGCACGACCGACGCGTTCGTCCACCACGAGCCGAGCAGCTTGCCGGCCACCACGCTGATGCCCTCGCCGCCGATCCAGGTCTGGATGCCGAACCAGCCGCAGGCCACCAGCGCCCGCAGCAGCGCCGCGAGGCTCGCCCCGCGCACGCCGTAGAAGGCGCGGGCGAACACCGGGAACGGGATGCCGTACTTGGTGCCGGCGTGGCTGTTGAGCAGCATCGGCACCAGCACGATCAGGTTGCCGGCCGCGATGGTGACCAGCGCCTGCACCGGGTTCATCCCGGCCGCGATCAGCCCGGCGGCGAGCGTGTAGGTGACCAGGTTGTGCGACATGCCGACCCACAGCGCGGCGTAGTTGTACGTCGTCCAGGTGCGCCCGGCGATCGGGACGGGCAGCAGTTCGGGGTTGGCGTAGCGGCTGTCGGCCAGTTCGGCGGGGTCGGACAGCTCGACGGCGCGTTCGACGGCGGGTGACGACAAAGCGGTGCTCCGATCTCGCGAGGGAGGGCAGCAGCTCGCCGCCTGCGTTCCGCGATCCGGCGGAATTCGCAGGTAGAGGGCCTTATGATGCCCGACCGAGAAGATCGGCACACGAGGGCGCGTGCTAAATCTTGCCCACACCGCCCGGCGCGTTTCGGCACTGAACGTCAGTATGCTGTCACGTAGCGTCTAAGATTCGTGACTTCCTCCGACAGCCCGGCCCGCGCGCACGGCGGCCGTCGTCGGATCGCCCTAAGCGGGTCTACTCCGGTGCCCTGTACCGCCAATACGACGGCACCGTCAGGGCCATGATCAGTACCGCGACGACGACCGCCGCGCCGCCGCAGGCGACCGTCGCGCGGGTGCCGATCGTCGCGCCGCCGATGCCGTGCACGAGGTCGGCCAGGCGCGGCCCGCCGACCACCACGACGACGAACACGCCCTGCATCCGGCCGCGCATGTCGTCCGGCGCGGCCATCTGCAGGATCGCGCCGCGAAACACCATCGAGACGAAGTCGGCCAGTCCGCCCAGCGCGATGAACAGGCACGCGGCCACGATCGAGCCGGACAGCCCGAAGCCGAGCATCGCCAGGCCCCACACCGCCACCGCGCCGATCGTCATCGCGCCGTGCCGCCGGACGCGGGTGAACGTGCCGGACAACAGCCCGCCGATCAGCGAGCCGGCGGGCATCGCCGCGAACAGCAGGCCGAGCGCGAGATGGTTGCCCGCGAACGTGGTGGCCGCCATCTGCGGGAACAGCGCGCGCGGCATGCCGAGGATCATCGCGATCAGGTCCGCGACGAAGGAGAGCAGCAGCAGTCTGTTCGCCGCCACGAACCGGAAGCCGTCGGCCACCTGGCTCCAGTCGGCCTTCCGGCGCCCGGCCGCGGCGGTCAGCGGCGGCAGCGCGGGCAGCAGGTAGACGGCCCAGATCGTCGCGGTCAGCCCGACCGCGTCGACGAGGTAGAGCGTCGAGATGCCGACCAGCGGGATCAGCGCGCCGGCCAGCATCGGCCCGAACAGCGAGCCGACCAGCATCACGCTCGCGCCCAGCGAGTTGGCCGCGGTCAGCTCGGACTCGGGCACCAGCCGGGGGATCGCCGAGCCGCGCGCGGCCGAGTTGATCCCGAACAGGCCCTGCTGCGCCGCCAGCAACACGATCAGCGGCCAGACCGAGTTCATCCCCGCGGCCGCCTGCGCCCAGAACAGGATCGAGGTCACCGCGATGCCGGTGTTGGTGACCAGCAGCAGCCGCCGCCGGTCCACCGCGTCGGCCACCGCGCCGCCCCACAGGCCGAACACCACGAGCGGCGCGACCGCCGCGAAGCTGGCGATGCCGATCCAGGTGGACGAGCCGGTCACGTCGTAGATCTGCTTCGGCACCGCCACCGCGGTCAGCTGGCTGCCGACGCTGGTGACGACGTTCGACGTCCACAGCCGCCGGTACGCCGGGTGACGCAGGGGACGGATGTCGATCGCGAAGCGCGAGAACAGGTCGGGCCCGGCGGACCTGGAGCGCGGGCGGGCCGGAAGGTCTGCGTGCGCCGCGGGCGCCTTCACCGCATCCGACGCGGCTGCGACCGTCTGGTTGGAATTCGGCGGCTGCTCGGGTATCTCGGCAGCTTGCGGCGCGGCGGCGGTCGACATGGTACGGAATGCTACCGGCCCGTGCCAATTACCCCGAAGCGCGTTTCGTGGACCGGTCACCCGCGGCCTGCTCGCCTCGCCGCGTGCTGCTTCCCGCCGGGCCGCGTCCTGTTCTAGCCGCGCCGCACCGCCCGGTCGAAGACGCCGTCCGGGCCGAAGACCAGCCGCGCGAAGCGCTCGCCCATCCGCCGGTAGCCGGCCGCGTTCGGGTGCAGGTTGTCGGGCAGGTCGGCCAGGTCGCCCTCGCCGAACAGCATCCGGCCGTCCAGGTAGTACAGGTTCGGGTCCCGCGACGAGCGTTCGCCGACGATCCGCGCGAGCGTCTCGCGGATCACCCCGAGGCTCAGCCGCCCGCGCGCGACCTCGGCCGGGTCGGTGCGCGAGACGAACCACGGCTCGTCGCGGTCCGGGTCCTGCACGGTCGGGCCCGGCCGCTCCTCGACCGCCGGGCAGATGATCGGGGACACGACCAGGACCGGGGTGTCCGGGTGCCCCTCGCGGACCGTGTCGAGGAAGCCGTGCACGGCCGGGGCGAACGCGCGCAGGCGCAGCGAGTCCGCGTTCACGACGTTGATGCCGAGCTTGAGGCTGATCACGTCCGCCGGCTGGTCGCGGATCGCGCGCGCGGTGAACGGGTCGAGCTGCGCCTGGCCGCCGAAGCCGAGGTTGACCACCTGGACGTACGAGAGCCGCGCCGCGACCACCGGCCAGGTCTCGGTCGGGCGCTCGGCCGCGTGGCAGTGGCTTATCGAGCTGCCGTGGTGCACCCAGCGCAGCTCGTCGCCGGCCTGGCCGGGCCGGGCGATCGGCGCGTCGGCGCGCAGGGCCACCAGGTCGACGCGGGTGTGGTGCGGCAGCCAGATCTCGACGCCCTTGTCCCGGCGTCCGAGCCCTGCGAAGCGAATCGTGCCGACCTGCCCGGCCTGGCGGCGCTCGACGGCGCCGAGCTCGTCCCGGAATTCGAGGTCTCCCACGACCTCGGTGCGTCCTGCCGCGCGCAGCTCGCCGTCGACGACCAGGTCGAAGCCGCCGACGCCGCCGGGTATCGGGTCGCCGGGCCAGAGCGTCCGCGAGGTGAGCACGTCCAGCGAGATCGTGTCGGCCGCGGTGCTGAAAGCCAGCCGCACGCCCGAGGGCTGCACGACCATGTCCTCGACGCCCTGTTCCGGGTACTGCGCGCGCGTCCACAGCGGCAGTCGGCGCGGCAGCCAGCCCGCGCCGGTCTGCTGCAGGTCGAGCGCGCCGCGCACCAGCACCGGGCCCGCGGCGAAGTCGGTGACTTGCGTGCAGGCCCGGTGCGTCTGGCTCTGGGTCAGTTCGGTCATGACCGGACTGTACCGATTCGATCCCGGTCGGCGGGTTGCCCGCGAGTTAACGGATCGGCGAGTCAATGGACAGACGAGTTAACGGTGAGGCGACTTAACGCATCAGCGGCCGCGCGGCTGGGGCGCGCGAGGGAGCGTGGGAGCGGTACGCGCGCCCGCCACGTGTGCGGTCGCCTAGGCGCGGTTGACGAAGGCGGCCACGATGCGTCCGACCGCCAGGTAGAACAGCGTCGCGAGGCCGTAGTTGACGACGACCGAGAGCTTCGCGTTCGACAGGGTGAACAGGTCGCGGAACCAGGCGGCCAGCGTGCTCGCCCAGTCCGCGTCCGTGCTCACGATGCTGTTGCCGCCGTTCGCGCCGACCAGCACGAACAGGATGTGCAACACGATGATCACGGCGATGACGGCTGCCGCGAGCTCGACGAGGCGGCCCGCGGAGCGGTGGCTTGCGTATTCTGCCATGCCGCCGCATAACCGCGAACGTACGGTCGAAACGTGCGAACCCGCGCCGGGCAACGGAACTGACGATCCGTCAGCCCGGCGTGGTTCGTACCCTGCGTCCGTGTCCCGCGGCGTGGCCGGTCAGTTCACGCCGGTACCGGTGTGCTCGTTCGGCGGCTCGAGCGCGACGGCGTCGGACGGCGGCGCCGGGCTAGGGCGGCGCGGCTCGCGCACCCCGCTGAGGAACGGCGGGTCGTCCGGGAACAAACCTTCGCAACCCGGTCCCATACGCATCATCCGCGCCTGCTTGCGCATCATGCGTCCACCCCTCATCGAGCGCATCCGGTCGCCGACCCAGCGGCCCGGCGCCGTGAGCGCGATGACCACGGCGTTCCGGGTGATCTGCATCATCAGAAGGTGCATCTGGAACTGCGCGCCGAACAGCGCACCGCGACCTCGGCCGCGCAGTTCGTACCTGATCTGCCGATTCTGCATCCGGTGCCATCCGCGCTGATGCCGGTTGCGCACCGGCTCGCCGACCAGCACCACCACGGGCGCCAGCAGCACGGCCACTACGCCGATCGCGATCGCCCAGCCGAGACTGCTGTATCTGCCCATGTAAAGCATGGTCGCTCGCGATGCCGCACTAGGGAACGATGCTCGCCCTCAGCGAACACTCCGCTACCCAACCGTGACCATCGGCGCGTGATAGACATGCGCCCATGACCGTTCACGAGAACCTGCTCGGCGGCCCGGCGCCGACCCTGCTGCCCGACGACCCGGCCCCGCGCACGGAACTCGACGGCGGCGCGGACCCGACGACGGTGGCGGGCGGCCACCCGGCCTCTTCACTGGCCTGGGCGGTCCTGGCCGAGCGGGCGCTGCACCAGGCCGAGCCGGTCGCGGCGTACGCGTACGCGCGCACCGGCTACCATCGCGGCCTCGACGCGCTGCGCCGCAACGGCTGGAAGGGCCACGGTCCGATCCCCTGGGAGCACGCGCCGAACCGGGGTTTCCTGCGCGCGCTCGGCGCCCTCGCCCGCGCGGCCGAGGAGATCGGCGAGCAGGACGAGGCGACGCGCTGCGTGCAGTTCCTGCGCGACAGCGACCCGGTCGCGGCGCAGGAACTCGGGCTGTGACCGATGTCCTCCGCGATATGGCGGTGGCGATAATCGCCTACCCGGCCGCGGCGGGTGGCTAGGCTTCGGCCATGGACGAGATCGCCCGCCATCCCAACGTGCAGGCCGTCGAGGCCGCGCTGCGCGCCGCCGGAGTCGAGCCGAAGGTGCGCGTGCTGCCCGAGACCGCCCCGACGGCCGCCGCCGCGGCGGCTCAGATCGGCTGCGCCGTCGCCGCCATCGCCAAC
>JBOHCW010000357.1:0-18221 GCA_050725375.1 Actinocrinis sp.
GCGTTCATTCGCGGCCGGCGGCCCCGGTCATGGGGAGCGGGCTTATCAGGCCGACTCGATACTGCGCGCGGGCGAGGATGCCGGTCCTCGGCTCAACTCATGGACTCAGTCCACGGACTCAGTCCACGGTCACGGTGGCGCTCAGCGGCAGGTCGCCGGCGCTGCGGCCGGCCAGCAGCGTGAAGTCGCCCGGCTCGGTGCTCCAGCAGTGCGCCGAGACCGACCAGTGCTGCAGCGCGCGCGCCTGCACGGGCACCGAGACGGTCATCGCCTCGCCCGGGCCGGCCTCCACCGCCGCAAAGCCCGCGAGCCAGCGCACGGGCCGCTCCAGGGCGCTCTCGGCCCGGCTCGCGTACACCTGCACGACCTCGCGGCCCGGCCGCTCGCCGGAGTTGCGCACGGTGACGCGCACCGCGAACGGCCGGCCGTGCCCGACCGCCCCCGGCGCGTCTACGGACTCGTACTCCCACGTCGTGTAGCCGAGGCCGTGCCCGAACCAGAACATCGGTTCCGCCCGGTCACGGCCGGTCAGCGCGGCGCGCAGCCAGGCGCGGTGGCCGAGGTGCAGGCCCTCGGCGTAGTCGAGCACGCCGCCGACCGGCGCGGTGTCCAGCACCGGCACGTCCGCGGCCGCCGCCCCCCAGGTGGTGGGCAGCCGCCCGCCCGGCTCGGCCGCCCCGAACAGCAGGTCGGCGATCGCGTCGCCCGCCTCCTGGCCGGGAAACCAGCTCAACAACACGGCCGGCACGTCCTCCAGCCAGGGCAGCAGCACCGGGCCGCCGGCGTTGACCACCACGACGGTGCGCGGGTTGACCGCCGCGACCGCCGCGACCAGCTCGTCCTGACGCCCGGGCAGGCCCAGATCGGCGCGGTCGAAGCCCTCGGACTCGATCTCGTCCGTGGTGCCGACCACGACCACCGCGGCGTCCGCGGACTTGGCCAGGGCGACCGCGGCGGCCAGCTCGTCGTCGCCGTCCCGGCGCGGCGGATCGGCGGTCAGCGCGACCGCGAGCCCGGTGCCGGGCGACAGCCTGCGGCGGGCGACCAGCTCGATCGGCACGCCCGGCCGCACGTCGATCGGCACCTGGCGGAAGGACGGCGCGACGTGCACGTACGTCGGGTCGTCCGACTCGGGCAGCACGATCTCGTCGATCAGGACCCTGCCGTCCACGGTCAGCGACACGCCGCTGAGCCCGACCACGCCGACCTTCCAGACGCCGCCGGTCTCCGGCGTCAGCCGAGCGCCGACCTCGACGAAGTGGGCGTCGAGCGTGCCGAAGTCGACCGAGGGCTCCAGGATCCGGCCGCTGCGGCGCAGCTCGCTGTGCACCTCGCCGAGGTTCGCGTCCAGGTAGCGCACCCGGACGCCGGGCGCGCCGGTCAGCGGATCGACCGCGTTGCGCGGCGTGAGCGGCGTCGGGCGGACGGACACGTGCGCGCCGGCCGCGTATTCGACCCCTGCGACACCGTCCAGCGCGGCGCGGATGCCGTCCAGCGGCGTGACCGTGGTCGCCGGGAAGACGCTCGCGCTGCCGCCGCCCTGGATGCGCGCGGTCGCCGCGTTCGGGCCGATCACGGCGACACTGCGCAGGTCGGCGCCCGAGAGCGGCAGCAGGCCGTCCTCGTTGCGGACCAGGACACTGCCGCGAGCGGCCGCGGCGCGCAGCAGTGCCCGAGCCTCGTCCGCCGTGAACTCATCATGATTAGCCTGTGAAGATTCGTCAGCTGAGTCGTCGAACGCGCCGACCCGTTCGGCCAGCAGGAAGATCCGCCGCAGCTTCTCGTCGATCAGCGACTCGGGCACCTTTCCGGCGCGCACCGCGGCCAGCAGCGGCCCGCCCCAGTGCTCGTTCGGGCCCGGCATCGCAAGGTCCTGCGGCGCGAGCGCGGCCGGTTCGGTGGAACGCACCGCGCCCCAGTCCGAGACCACCACGCCGTCGAAGCCCCACTCGCCCTTCAGCGGCTCGGCCAGCAGCGGGTTCTCCGACATCGTCACGCCGTTGACCGCGTTGTACGCCGACATGACGGACCACGCGCCGGCCGCGACGGCCGCCTCGAAGGGCGCGAGGTAGACCTCGCGCAACGTGCGTTCGTCGACCTGCGCGTCGAGGGTCAGCCGGTCGGTCTCGGAGTCGTTGGCCACGTAGTGCTTGGCGGTCGCGGACACCCCGCCGCTCTGCACGCCCCTGATGTACGCGGCGCCGATCCGGCCGGTGAGCAGCGGATCCTCGGAGAAGCACTCGAAGTGCCGCCCGCCCGCAGGGGAGCGGTGCAGGTTCAGCGTCGGGGCGAGCAGCATGTGCACGCCTTTACGGCGCGCCTCGGATGCCAATACCTTTCCCAGTCGCTCGACCAGCGGCTCGTCCCAGGTGGCGGCCATCGCGGTCGCGGACGGCAGGGCCAGCGCGGTGTCGCGCTCGTCCCAGCGCTCGCCGCGCACCCCGATCGGGCCGTCCGAGGCCACCATCGCGCGCAGCCCGACGGCCGGCTCGGCGGCGGTGCGGAAGACCGAGCCGCCCGACAGGAGCCTGATCTTCTGCTCCAGGCTCAGGCCGGCGAGGCGGGCACTGATCCGTCCGGCGCGACCCTCGCCAGAACCGTCGCCGGAACCGTCGTCGAGCCCGCTGCCGCCGCTGTCCGCACCGCCCATGGCGTCGTTCCCCTCCCAACCCGTTTCCCAACCCGTTGGAGAGCGCTCTCCCCGAAGGCAGGTTCCCGGTCGGCGCAGCGTGCTGTCAAGGGCTCCACAAGCGTTTCCGGGATCGCACACCGTTACCTTGCCGTGTTCTCCGACCCCTTGACGGCGCCGCCGCGGCCCTGTTTCATTCCACCACGGAACCGGTTCCGGAATCGGTTCCGGAGAACACCCACTGAGGGCTTTCCGGCATCCGTCCTGGTGGCGGGCGCCGGTTCCGGTTCACCTGACAACGACGTGAGGGAGGGGATTCGCCGTGCCGATCACCATGGCCGACGTCGCCGCCCGAGCCGGCGTCAGCAAGACCACGGTCTCGCGGGTGCTCAACGGGAAAGGCGAACTCGACCCGGCAACCGCCGCGCGGGTGCGCCAGGTCATCTCGGAACTCGGCTACGTGCCCAGCGCCGGAGCGGTCAGCCTGGCCCGGGGGCGCACCCGCGTCCTGGGCATGCTCGTGCCCTCCTTCAGCTGGCCGTGGATCGGCGAGGTGCTGCAGGGGGTCGCGGACGCGGTCGAGCAGGAGGGCTACGGCCTGCTGCTGTTCAGCTGCGGCAAGGGCGAGGCGTCGATCCAGCGGTTCGCCTCGCAGGCCTCTGCCAAATCCTTCGACGGCCTGCTGGTGATCGAGCCCGAGGGCACCCTCGACTTCATCGCCGGCCTGTACCGCGGCGGGCTGCCGGTCGTGCTGATCGACGACCGCGGCCACCAGCCCGAGTTCCCCTCGGTGGCCACCACCAACCGAGCCGGCGCTCAGGACGCCGCCCGGCACCTGCTCGGCCTCGGCCGCGGCCGGCCGATCGTGGTCGGCGGACCGGAGGAGCTGGGCTGCACGCAGGAGCGGCTGGCCGGCTTCGCCGAGGTCTACGCCGACGCGGGCCTGCCGCTGGAGCCGTGGCGGGTGGTGGACGGCGACTTCACCTTCGACGGCGGCTACTCGGAGATCGCCCGGCTGCTCAAGGCCGGGCGGATGCTGAAGACCGCCCCGGACTTCGACGCGGTGTTCGCGCACAACGACCTGTCCGCGGCGGGCGCCATCAGGGCGCTGCGGGAGGCCGGGGTGCGGGTGCCGCAGGACGTGGCAGTCGTCGGCTTCGACGACGTCCCGCAGGCCGCGACCACCGATCCGCCGATGACCACCGTGCACCAGCCGCTGCGCGAGATGGGCGAGAGCTCGGCGCGCGCGCTGATGGGCCACTTCGAGGGCACGCCGCTGTCCGCGGAACCGATCGTCCTGCCGACCACGCTGGTCGTGCGGGGTTCGACGGTGGCCCAGGCCCCTTGATACCTGCTCGGTGCGCCAGGCGGGCCGCACCGGGAGAACCGCACAGCTCCACCGCAGCACCGCACCACGGCTCCACCGCAGCACCGGCAACAACAGGTTACTGATTCACGGCGACACCGCTCCACCGGCTTGCAATCCACACCACCGCACAGCAACGCACGACGGGCCAGGCCGGGACGCGCCACGTCCCGCCCGACCCGTCGCCCGCGGCGGGCGCGCGCCACGCGACCCGACGCGAAATTCCCCCAACCGCACGGCGAGCCGCACTCACCAGTGACAAGCCACGTCGAAAGAGGAACCATGCGTGTGAATCGCTCAATCACCGCCTTGTTGGCGGGCGGCCTGGCGGTCGCCTCGCTGACCGCCTGCGGCGGCAACTCGTCGAAAGGCACGACCGGCAACACCGGCAAGACCTCTGCCGGAGTGCTGAACATCAGCATGCCCGACGGCGCCACCGAAAAGGATAACAACAACCCGTTCCTGGCCACTTCGGCGGCGTCGCACCTGGGCTACCGGTACGTCATCTACGAGCCCCTGGCCATGGTGAACCTGACCGACCCGAGCTCCAAGCCGACGCCGTGGCTGGCCTCCGCCTGGACGTTCACCCCCGACTACAAGTCGGTCACCTTCACCGTGCGCGACGGCGTCAAGTTCTCCGACGGCAGCGCGATGACCGCGGACGACGTGGCCTACTCCTTCTCGATCCTCAAGCAGTACACGGCGCTGAACTCCAACGCGCTGCCGATCGACCAGGTCACCGTCAGCGGCAAGCAGGTGACGGTCACCTTCACCCAGTCCGCGTTCGTGATCCAGGCCAAGGTGCTGTCCACCTTCGTGGTGCCCAAGAAGCTGTGGTCGGCGATGAAGGACCCGACGACCGACACCGTGGCCAACCCGGTGGGCACCGGCCCGTACACGCTCAAGACCTTCACCCCGCAGACCATCACGCTCGACGCGCGCACCACCGGCTACTGGCAGGCGCTGCCCAAGGTCGCCGAACTGCACTACAGCACGTACACGGGCAACGACACCGAGACCCAGGCGCTGGTGACCGGCGCGACCGAGTGGAGCTACGTCTTCATCCCGGACGCCAAGACGGTCTTCGCCGGGCGCGACCCGCACTACAAGCTGTGGTTCCCGCCGTCGCTGAGCGCCGACGGACTGTGGTTCAACACCACGGTCAAGCCGTGGGACAACCAGTACCTGCGCCAGGCGGTCGGCATGGTGATCAACCGGGCCGACATCTACAACCAGGGCGAGTCCGGCTACTTCAAGCCGGAGATCGACAACGTCACCGGCCTGCCGTCCCCGGCCGGCGACAGCTTCATCGCCTCGCAGTACAAGGGAGTCAACGGCCAGAAGACCCCGGCCGACGCCAAGACCCTGCTGACCGGGCACGGCTTCACCTACAAGGGCACGACGCTGACGGACCCGAGCGGCAAGGCGGTCACCCTGACCATCACCGACCCGGCCGGCTGGAGCGACTACCAGACCGACCTGTCGATCATCCAGGACAACCTCAAGGCGATCGGCATCGCGGTGACCGTCGACAAGGCCGACACCGACGCCTGGTTCACCAACATCGCCAACGGCAAGTTCCAGGCCGCGATGCACTGGAGCAACGGCGGGGCCACCCCGTACGACATGTACGAGAACATCATGGACGGCGCGGACCTGGTGCCGATCGGCAAGCCGGCCAACTCCGGCAACTACGGCCGGTTCACCAGCCCGCAGGCGACCGCGGCCCTGAAGGACTACGCCAACGCCACTGATGACGCCACCCGCACCGCGGCGATGAACACCATCGAGCAGATCATGGTCGAGCAGGCGCCGATGATCCCGACCTCGGCCGGCAACTACGGGGCCGAGTACTCGACCAAGCACTGGACGGGCTGGCCGGACGACGGCAACTCGTACATGCCGGTGCAGCCGACGCTGACCCAGTCGCTCGACGTGATCATGCACCTGACCCCGGCCACGTCCTAACGCGCCGACACCTCCCGACCCGGCCGGGTCCGGCCGCACTCCGGACCCGGCCGTCACCGCCCTCTTCCGGCCGCCGCGCCCGCACGCGCGGCGTCCGGCAAGGGGGCCCGGGCACGGGAGGGCCCGGCCCCGCGTGCGGGGCTCGGCACGACTCCCGAGGAGAATCAACCAGATGACGACGCTGAGCGAGACCGACTCGCCGGCGGCCGGGGCTACCGAGGTAGTACTCGAAGCCGTGGACCTGACCAAGCACTTCCCGGTACGCCGGCGGCTGCGCGCCGCCTTCTCCGGCGAGCGGCCCGTGGTCCACGCGGTGGACGACGTGAACCTGCTGCTGCGCCGCGGCCACGTGACCGCGCTGGTCGGCGAGTCCGGATCGGGCAAGTCGACCGTCGCGCGGCTGCTCGCGCAGCTCTACCCGCGCACCGGCGGCGCGATCCGGCTGCACGGCCGGCACTCCAAGGTGCGCGGCGGGCGCAAGTTCCGGGCGTACAGCGGCAAGGTCCAGATGATCTTCCAGGACCCGTTCGCCTCGCTCAACCCGGTGCACACCGTGCGCTACCACCTCACCCGCGCGCTGCGGGTGCACGGACGGGTCGGCCGCGGCCGGGCCGAGACCGAGGCCGCGCTGACCGAACTGCTCACCAAGGTCCAGCTCACCCCGCCCGAGCGGTACATCGACAAGTTCCCGCACGAACTGTCCGGCGGACAGCGCCAGCGCGTGGCCATCGCCCGCGCCCTGGCGGCCGGGCCCGAGGCGCTGCTGGCCGACGAGCCGGTCTCGATGCTGGACGTCTCGATCCGGCTGGGCATCCTGAACCTGCTGCGCGATCTCAAGGAGCAGATGCACCTGGCGATCCTGTACATCACGCACGACATCGCCTCGGCCCGGTACTTCGCCGACCAGACCCAGGTGATGTACGCCGGCCGGATCGTCGAGGGCGGCCCGAGCGAGGAGGTCACCCAGCGTCCGGCGCACCCGTACACCAGGCTGCTGATCGACTCGGCGCCGGACCCGGACCGCATCGTGCGGGCCGACGGCGAGGACGCGGACGTCGATGCGGACACCGGCGAGGTCGCCAGCCTGATCAACCCGCCGAGCGGCTGCCGGTTCCACCCGCGCTGCCCGCACGCGATGGAGATCTGCGCCGTCACGGTGCCGCCGCGCTTCGACGTGGGCGAGCCGGCGGACGAGCACTGGGCGGCCTGCTGGCTGTACGGCTCGGACGGGCAGGGCGACAGCCCGAAGCTGGCCGGACCCGCCGCCGCGAAGGGTGCCGACTCGCAGGGCGCCGACTCGCAGGGCGCCGACTCGCAGGGCGCCGAGCCCGAAGGGAACGGGGCATGAGGTACTTCGCGCAGCGCCTGGTCTTCTACATCTTCACCGCCTGGGCCGCGGTCACCATCAACTTCTTCGTGCCGCGGCTGACCCCCGGCAACCCGGTCGACTCGCTGATCGCCGAGTATCAGGGCTCGATCAGCACCCAGGCGGTGCACTCGCTGACCGTGCTGTTCGGCCTGGACAAGCAGCAGGGCCTGGTCCAGCAGTACTTCTCCTACCTGGGCCAGCTGGCCCGCGGCGACCTGGGCATCTCCTTCCACAACTTCCCCGCCCCGGTCTCCAGCGTGCTGGCGCAGAGCCTGCCGTGGACCGTGGCGCTGGTCGGGGTGGCCACCGTGATCAGCTTCGTGCTGGGCACCTTCCTGGGCGTGATCGTCGGCTGGTGGCGCGGCAGCGCCGCGGACCTGCTGATGCCGATCACCACCTTCTTCGCCTCGATCCCGTACTTCTGGCTGGCGCTGCTCGCGATCGCGGCGTTCACCGGCGTCAACAGCTTCCTGCCCTCGGCCGGCGGCTACGACCAGGGCCTGGTCCCCGGCTGGAACGGCACCTTCATCGACAGCGCGATCAAGCACAGCCTGCTGCCGGCCGCGACGATCGTGGTCACCTCGGTGGCCGGCTGGCTGATGGGCATGCGCAACATGGTGGTCACGGTGGCCAGCGAGGACTACGTGACCGTCGCGCACTCCAAGGGCCTGTCCGAGCGGCGCGTGATGCTCGGGTACGCCGCGCGCAACGCGCTGCTGCCGAGCGTGTCGGGGTTCGGCATGGCCCTGGGCCTGGTGGTCGGCGGCACCTTCCTGGTCGAGTACGTGTTCTCCTATCCGGGCGTCGGCCTCGAACTGGTGACCTCGATCGGCCAGAAGGACTATCCGGTGATGCAGGGCATCTTCCTGGTCATCACCCTCTCGGTGCTGGCCGCCAACTTCCTGGCCGACCTCGCCTACATGGCGCTGGACCCCCGTACCCGAAGGGAGGGCTGAGCCGTGGCGGTCACCGCACCCGGCGTCGACGCCGTCACCCCGCAGGACCCGGTCGCGGGCACGGTGGCGGCCACCCCGCGCCGCCTGCGGATGCGCCTGCTGTCCAACCCCAAGGTCGCCGCGGGCCTGGCGATCCTGGCGGTGTTCCTGCTGATCGCGATCATCGGCCCGCTGCTCGCGCCGTACGACCCGAGCGCGCGCGGCAACGACATCCTGCAGGCCCCGTCCGGCAAGCACTGGTTCGGCACCACGCACCTGGGCCAGGACATCTTCAGCCAGGTGCTCAACGGCACCCGCAGCGTCATGTTCGTGGGCTTCTTCGCCGGGGTGGTCGCGACCTTCGTCGCGGTCGTGTTCGGCGTGACCTCCGGATATCTCGGCGGGGCCGGCGGCGAGGGGCTGTCCGCGATCTCCAACGTGTTCCTGGTCATCCCGGCGCTGCCGCTGATCATCATCATCACCACCGCGATCCCGACCGGCGGCGACTGGGTGGTCGCGCTGGTGATCGGGCTGACCTCGTGGGCCTGGGGCGCGCGGGTGCTGCGAGCCCAGACACTCTCGCTGCGCAGACGCGACTTCGTCGAGGCCGCGCGCGCCACCGGAGAGCCGGTGTGGCGGATCGTCGGCTTCGAGATCATGCCGAACCTGACCGCGATCATCGCCTCCTCATTCGTCGGCACCGTGATCTACGCGATCATGACCGAGGTGGCGCTGGCGTTCATCGGCGTGCAGGGCATGTACGAGTGGAACTGGGGCGCGATCCTGTACTGGGCGCAGAGCGAGGAGGCCCTGGCGATCGGCGCCTGGTGGTGGTTCGTGCCGGCCGGGGTGTGTATCGCGCTGCTGGGCACCGCGCTGTCGCTGCTCAACTTCGGCATCGACGAGCTGGTCAACCCGCGGCTGCGCAGCAGCGGCGGATCGAAGGTGCGCGACTTCACCGGCCGCAAGGCGCGCATGCGCGTCGGCTTCACCCCGGTGCTCGCGAACTCCGGGCCCGGCCGCGGTTCGGACGCGCGGGAGCTGACCGCCCGCGGGCTCGAACTGGTCGAGGCCGGCGCAGGGCAGAGTATCGACGTTCACAGCGAGGACGGTGCGCGATGACCGCGGGTATGAACGACGCGGTCCTGGAGATCGAGGGCCTGAGCGTCGACTACGGGCTGGGCGACGGCGCGGTGCGCGCGGTCAGCGACGTGAACCTGACGCTGCGCCGCGGCGAGGTGCTGGGTCTGGCCGGGGAGAGCGGCAGCGGCAAGTCGACGCTGGCCTACGGGCTGACCCGGCTGCTGCCGCCGCCCGGCGTGGTCGCCTCCGGCAAGGTGCTCTACCGCCCCGGCGACGGCTCCGAGCCGGTCGACGTGCTGGCCCTGAGCCCGGCCGGGCTGCGCCGGTTCCGCTGGGCGCAGACCTCGATCGTCTTCCAGGCGGCGATGAACGCGCTCAACCCGGTGGACAAGGTCTCGACGCAGCTGATGGACGTGATCAAGGCGCACCGGCCGCAGTCGGCGCACCGTGAGCGGCTGGAGCGGGCCAAGGAACTGCTCGGCCTGGTCGGCATCCCGGTCGACCGGCTGGACAGCTACCCGCACCAGCTGTCCGGCGGCATGCGCCAGCGGGTGATGATCGGCATGGCGCTGGCGCTGGAGCCGCGCATCGTGATCATGGACGAGCCGACCACCGCGCTGGACGTGGTGATGCAGCGCCAGATCCTGGCGGTGTTCAGCCGGCTGCGCCGCAGGCTGGACTTCTCCGTGATCTTCATCACCCACGACCTGTCGCTGCTGGTGGAGTTCGCGGACCGGATCGCGATCATGTATGGCGGCCGCATCGTCGAGGAGGCGCCCGCCGCGGAGATCTACCGCGATCCGCTGCACCCGTACAGCGACGGCCTGCTGCACTCGTTCCCCGCGCTGCGCGGTCCGCGCCGGGAGCTGGCCGGCATCCCCGGCTCGCCGCCCGACCCGCGCTCGCTGCCCGCCGGCTGTGCGTTCCACCCGCGCTGCCCGAAGGCGTTCGACCCCTGCGACCGGGAGGTGCCGGCGCTCGGCGTGCCGCGGGACGGGTCCGGGGGAGCGGCCCGGCGCACCGTGGCCTGCTGGCTGCACCCGGTCACGCCGCCGCCCGCCGAGGCGCAGGCGGCCGAGGCGGAACAGGAGCGCAGCACGAACACCGTCGCCGACACCGCCGTCTGACGAGGACGGGACCCGGCTCACCCCCACGGTGGGCCGGGCCCCGCAAAATCCAGAAGCGAGCATCAGCGCCCTACGACGGGGGACGGTGCCGCGCTGCCCGAATCAGGAGAATCATGGACACCAGTGCCGCGCCGGCGCAAGCCCGCACGACCACCCGCCACGACGGCGCCATCGACCGGCTGCCTGCCACGTTCCGCTGGGGGACGGCGACCTCGGCGTACCAGATCGAGGGCGCGGTGGCCGAGGACGGGCGAACGCCGTCGATCTGGGACACCTTCGGCCGGGTGCCCGGCGCGGTCGACAACGGCGACACGGGGGACGGCGCCTGCGACCACTACCACCGCATGCCGCAGGACGTCGCGCTCATCCGCGACCTGGGCCTGGACGCCTATCGCTTCTCGGTGGCCTGGCCGCGCGTGCAGCCCGGCGGCCGCGGTCCGGCGAACCCGGCCGGTCTGGCCTTCTACGACCGGCTCGTCGACGAGCTGCTGGGCGCCGGTGTCGAGCCCTGGCTCACGCTTTACCACTGGGACCTGCCGCAGGAGCTTGAGGACGCCGGCGGCTGGCCGAACCGGGACACCGCGTACCGCTTCGCCGACTACGCCGAGATCGTCTACGACAAGCTCGGCGACCGGGTCGAGCACTTCACCACGCTGAACGAGCCGTGGTGCTCGGCGATGCTCGGCTACGTCCAGGGCGTGCAGGCGCCGGGCCGCAAGGACTTCGAAGCGGGCATCCACGCCGTGCACCACCTGCTGCTGGGCCACGGCCTGGCCGTCCAGCGCATCCGCGCCGCGAACGCGGCCAAGCCCGAGCCGCACCCGCTGAGCCTGGCGATCACGCTGAACCTGAGCACCGCGACCCCGGCCAGCGATGCCCCCGCCGACGTCGAGGCGGCCCGGCGCAACGACGGCCTCGGCACCCGGATCTACCTCGACCCGCTGTGGCACGGCCGCTACCCCGAGGACGTCGTGGCCGACATGGCCGCGCGCGGCATCGAGATCCCGGTGCGCGACGGCGACCTCGAAGTGATCAACCAGCCGCTGGACACCCTCGGGGTCAACTACTACTTCAGCATGCGCAGCGCGGGCACCGACGAGTCCGGCCGGGAGAGCGACCAGGACGGGAACCCGGTCGACCGCGCCGTCACCTTCGGCCTGCCGCAGACCGCGATGGGCTGGGAGATCATGCCGGACGACTTCGCCAGGCTGCTGACCCGGGTCGGCCGCGACTACGGCGGCGTGCCGATCTTCGTCACCGAGAACGGCGCCGCGTTCATCGACGAGCCGGACGCCGACGGCTTCGTCGAGGACGGCTCCCGTATCGACTACCTCGCCGCCCACCTCGGCGCCGTCGCGTCGGCGCGGGACGCCGGAGCCGACATCCGCGGCTACTTCGTCTGGTCGCTGCTCGACAACTTCGAGTGGGCCTACGGCTACGAAAAGCGCTTCGGCATCGTGCGGGTGGACTACGAGACCCAGCGGCGCATCCCCAAGCAGAGCGCGCACTGGTACCGCGACACCATCCAGCGCGTCCGCAACTCCGACACGTAGGCAGTACGTGGACCACACCTGAGCCATTGCCCTTCTCCTCGTCTGTCGATCCGCCCGCGTCCTGTTCGTATAGGGAGTGAGACGCCGGCGGACCGCTCCGGCGGGGACGAAGGGTTGTGGTGTCGGTGGGAACGATGACTCATACGCTGCTGACCGGCCGGGGCCTGCTCGAATCCCCGCGCTGGCACGCCGCCGACGCCCGGCTCTACTTCTCCGACTGGTCGGCCGGCGAGGTCGTGGCCGTGGACCCGGACGGCGCGTCCGAGGTCGTCGCGCGTGTCCCGTCGCTGCCGCTGTGCACCGCCTGGCACCCGGACGGCTCACTGTTGATCGTCGCGTCGCACAAGGGCGAACTGCTGCGGCTCGACCCGGCGACCGGCGCACTCACCACGTACGCCGACCTCGGCCGTCCCGGCTGGAACGACATAGTGGTCGACGGGCGCGGCACGGCGTACGTCAACCGCGCCGGGTTCAACCCCATGTCCGGCGAGCCGTTCCAACCCGGCTTCGTGGCCCGCGTCACGGCCGCGCCGCAGGGCTCGACGACGGACGCATCGGTATCAGAGGTCGCCGACGACATCGCCTTCCCCAACGGGATGGCGGTCACCGACGATGACAGTACCCTGATCGTCGCCGACTCGTACCGCCACAACCTGCTCGCCTTCGACATCGCCCCCGACGGCGCTCTCGCCAACCGCCGGGTCTGGGTCGACCTCGGCGACGGCACGCCCGACGGCATCTGCACCGACGCGCACGGCGCGGTCTGGTATGCGGACGTGCCGCATCAGCGCTGCGTACGCGTAGCAGAGGGCGGACACGTGTCGCGCACAATCGACCTCGACCGAGGCGCCTTCGCCTGTGTCCTCGGCGGCCCGGACGGCAGAACCCTGTTCATCACGGCCGCGACCTGGCGCGGTATGTCAGCCACCGAACTCGTCGAGCCCGGCAGCGGCCGGGTGCTCACCGTGCCGGTCGACGTCCCCGGCGCCGGACGGCCGTGAAACGGGATCAAACACCTGTCACATTCAAACACCTGTCACAAGTGCAGGGCCCGGCGGATGCAGTCGATCAGCACGGCGGCGTTCACCGGCTTGGTGACGTAGTCGCTGGCGCCGGCGGCCAGGCTCTTCTCCCGGTCGCCCTGCATCGCCTTCGCGGTCACCGCGATGATCGGCAGCTCGGCGCGGTCCGGCATCGCGCGGATGAGCGCGGTGGCCTCGTAGCCGTCCATCTCGGGCATCATCACGTCCATCAGGATCAGCTCGATGCTCGGGTCGCTTCTGAGCACTTCGATGCCCTGGACGCCGTTCTCCGCCTCAAGCACCCGCATGCCGTGGTACTCCAGCATGCCGGTCAGCGCGAAGACGTTGCGGGTGTCGTCGTCGACGACCAGCACCGTGCGCCCGGCCAGGCGGCCGTCGCTCTCCGGCAGCTGCGCCGGGCGGTGGTCCTCGGGGCGGGCCAGCGGAACGACCTCGTCGGGACGCTCGGCGGTCAGATGCAGCACGATCCGCTCGCGCAGCTCGTCGAGGCTGGGCAGCAGTTCCAGCGGGTAGGCCTGCGCGTGCACCTGGAGCAACCGCTCGTGCGCGGCGGCGAGCCTGCGGCTGTGGTGCGCCAGCACCGGGATGCCGTGCAGCGCCGGGTCGTCGCTCCTGGCCCGCAGGAACCTGGACGCTCCGTCGTCGGACATGTCCAGCTCCAGCACCACGCAGTGGTACTGCTCGTTGGCCAGGATCGCCGCGGCCTCCTGCGCGCCGACGGCGGTGCGGATGTGCACCGGGCCGCGCGGGTCGGGCAGCCGGCTGCCGGCCAGGTCCGCGACCGCGCTCTCGGCCACCAGGGAGAGCAGGCCGTGCGGCCGGTCCTCGATCACCAGCACCCGGCGCGGCTCGCCGTCGACGACCTCGAACTCGCGCGCGCCATCCTCGGCGGTCCACGGGCCGGCCGACAGCGACAGCGGCAGGTCCGCCCAGTCCGGGTGCGCGATCGGCAGGTAGAGGGTGAACACGCTGCCCTCGCCGACCACGCTGCTCGCGGTGATCGAGCCGCCCAGCAGCTGTGCCATCTCCCGGCTGATCGACAGGCCAAGGCCGGTGCCGCCGTACTTGCGGCTGGTGGTGCCGTCGGCCTGCTGGAACGCGCCGAAGATCGTCTCCAGCTGCTGCTCCGGGATGCCGATGCCGGTGTCGCGCACCCGGAACGCCAGCGCCGGACCGTGCCGGCGCACCTGCTGCGGCAGTTCGGACTCCAGGGCCGGCTCGATGCCCAGCTCCACGCTGCCGGACTCGGTGAACTTCACCGCGTTCGACAGCAGGTTGCGCAGCACCTGTCGCAGCCTGCTGTCGTCGGTCAGCAGCTCGCCGGGCATCCCGGAGGCGGTGCGCACCCGGAACTCCAGGCCCTTCTGCGTCGTGAGCGGGTGGAAGGTCGCCTCGACGTAGTCGAGCAGGCGGCGCAGCGAGACCCGCTCCGGGTCCACGTCCATCTTGCCCGCCTCGACCTTGGACAGGTCCAGGATGTCGTTGATCAGCTGCAGCAGGTCCGAGCCCGCGGAGTGGATGACGCCGGCGTACTCGACCTGCTTGGTCGTCAGGTTCCGGGTCGGGTTCTGCGCGAGCAGCTGGGCGAGGATCAGCAGGCTGTTGAGCGGGGTGCGCAGCTCGTGGCTCATGTTGGCCAGGAACTCGGACTTGTACTTCGAGGCCAGCGCGAGCTGCTGGGCCCGGGTCTCAAGCTCCTGACGCGCCTGCTCGATCTCCAGGTTCTTGGTCTCGATGTCACGGTTCTGGCTGGCCAGCAGCGCGGCCTTCTCCTCCAGCTCCGCGTTCGAGCTCTGCAGCTCCTCCTGCCGGATCTGCAGCTCCTGCGAACGCACCTGCAGCTCACGGGTCAGACGCTGGGACTCGCCGAGCAGTTCGTCGGTCCGCGAGTTGGCCACGATGGTGTTCACGTTCACCCCGATGGTCTCGGCCAGCTGCTCCAGGAAGGAGCGGTGCACCTTCGTGAACGGGTGCACGGACGCCAGCTCGATCACGCCGAGCACCTGGTCCTCGGCGGTGATCGGCAGCACGATCAGGCTCGCCGGGGCGGTGTGCCCCAGGCCCGAGCCGATCGCCACGTAGTCGCGCGGCACGTCGTCGACCGCGATGATCCGGCGGCTGCGCGCGGCCTGTCCGACCAGCGACTGGCCGAGCTTGAACCGGGTCGGGCGCCCGTCGCCCGGCGCGCCGTACGAGCCGATCAGGCCGAGCTCGATGCCGCCGGCGCGCTCCTCGGCCAGGAAGAACGCGCCGTACTGCGCGCCGACCAGCGGGGTCAGCTCGTCCATGATCAGCTCGGCCACCACGGCCAGGTCCCGGCGGCCCTGCATCAGGGCACTGATACCGGCCAGGTTGGACTTGAGCCAGTCCTGGTCCCGGTTCGCCCGGGTGGTCTCGCGCAGCGACTTCACCATCGAGTTGATGTTGTCCTTGAGGTCGGCCACCTCGCCGGACGCGTCCACCGTGATCGAGCGGGTCAGGTCGCCCTCGGCCACGGCGCTGGTCACCCCGGCGATCGCGCGCACCTGCCGGGTCAGGTTCCCGGCCAGCTCGTTGACGTTCTCGGTCAGCCGCTTCCAGGTGCCGGACACGCCCTCCACCTCGGCCTGGCCGCCAAGCCGCCCCTCGCTGCCGACCTCGCGCGCCACGCGGGTGACCTCGGCGGCGAACGCGGAGAGCTGGTTGACCATCGTGTTGATGGTGGTCTTCAGCTCCAGGATCTCGCCGCGCGCGTCGACGTCGATCTTCTTCGTCAGGTCGCCCTGCGCCACCGCCGTGGTGACCTGGGCGATGGAGCGCACCTGGCCGGTGAGGTTGGAGGCCATGACGTTGACGTTGTCGGTCAGGTCCTTCCAGGTGCCCGACACCCCGCGCACGGTGGCCTGGCCGCCGAGGTTTCCCTCGGTGCCGACCTCGCGGGCGACTCGGGTGACCTCGTCGGCGAAGGCGGACAGCGTGTCGACCATCGTGTTCAGGGTGTTCTTCAGTTCCAGGATCTCGCCGCGCGCGGCCACGTCGATCGTGCGGGTCAGGTCGCCCTTGGCCACCGCGGTCGCCACCGCGGCGATGGCGCGCACCTGGGCGGTTAGGTTGCCCGCCATGAAGTTCACCGAGTCGGTCAGGTCGCGCCAGGTACCGGCGACGCCGGGCACCTCGGCCTGGCCGCCGAGCATGCCCTCGGTGCCGACCTCGCGGGCCACGCGGGTGACCTCCGCGGCGAACGAGGAGAGCTGGTCGACCATCGTGTTGAGGGTGTTCTTCAGTTCCAGGATCTCGCCGCGCGCGGCCACGTCGATCTTCTGCGACAGGTCGCCCTTGGCCACCGCCGTGGCAACCTGGGCGATGTCGCGCACCTGGGTGGTCCGGTTGCCGGCCATCGCGTTCACCGAGTCGGTCAGGTCCTTCCAGGTGCCCGACACGCCGGGCACCTCGGCCTGGCCGCCGAGCCGGCCCTCGGTGCCGACCTCGCGGGCCACGCGGGTGACCTCGCTGGTGAACAGGGACAGCTGGTCGACCATGCCGTTGAACACCGTGGCGATCTCGCCGAGCACCCCGGAGCCGGTCTCCGGCAGCTGCGTGCCGAAGTCGCCGTCGCGCACCGCGGTCAGCCCGGCCAGCAGTTGGCGCAGGCCCGCGGCCTCGGCGCCCTCCGCGGCGGTGGCCGATCCGTTCGGCGCGGTACCGCGCGTCCTCGCCGCCGTGTCGCCGCCAGTCCTGCCGGCCATCGCGCCGCCCCATTCCCTACTCGGCTTCGGTCGTGGCACGGCGCGGGCTTCCCACCCCACGCGCGATGCCCGATCCCATGCGTACCGCGATCAGGCCCGATGCGACTGGTCGCCTCGCGCGCGTGCGGACCGTACAAAGTCTGCCTGAACACCGTCGTCCCCAACACCCGTGGCGCGCAGAGGTTTGCGCACCGGCGCCGAACGGCCGATGGTCCACCGATCCCGAGCCACAGTTGCTTGCGCTAACTAAAGTTCTCTACCGTGGTGAATTGTGAGCACCACTCAGCAGCACTCCGAATCCTCCCTCCCGCCCCCGTCCGGGCGCGCGGCCGAGCGGGGCGATCCGGGACCCCGGTACAAGTGGGTGGCGCTGTCCAACACCACGCTCGGGGTGTTCATGGCGGTGCTGGACGGCTCGATCGTGATCATCGCGATGCCGGCCATCTTCCGCGGCATCGGCCTCGACCCGCTGGCGCCCGGGAACATCAGCTACCTGCTGTGGATGATCATGGGGTACCTCCTGGTCACCGCGGTGCTCGTGGTCGCGCTCGGCCGGCTCGGCGACATTTACGGCCGGGTGCGCATCTACAATCTGGGCTTCGCCGTCTTCAGCGCCGCCTCGCTGGCGCTCTCGCTCGATCCGATGCACGGCTCCGGCGGCGCGCTGTGGCTGATCGGGTTCCGCGTGGTACAGGCGGTCGGCGGCGCGATGCTGATGGCCAACTCCGCGGCGATCCTGACCGACGCGTTCCCGGCCGACCAGCGCGGCATGGCGCTGGGCGTCAACCAGATCTCCGCGCTGACCGGCCAGTTCCTCGGCCTGGTGGCCGGCGGCGTGCTGGTCACGGTGGACTGGCGCGCGGTGTTCTGGATCAACGTCCCCATCGGCGTGGTCGGCACGATCTGGTCGTACCGGACGCTGCGCGAGGTCGGCACGTCCAAGGCCGCGCGGATCGACTGGGCCGGCAACGTCACCTTCACCTGCGGCGCGCTCGCGCTGCTGGCCGCGATCACCTACGGCATCCAGCCCTACGGCGGCAGCACCACCGGCTGGACCAACCCGCTGGTGCTCGGCCTGCTGTCCGGCGGGGTGTTCCTGCTGCTGGTGTTCGCGGCGGTGGAGAAGCGGGTGGCCGAGCCGATGTTCCAGCTCGGCCTGTTCCGCATCCGCGCCTTCGCGGCCGGCAACGCCGCCGCGCTGCTGACCGCGATCGCCCGCGGCGGCCTGCAGTTCATGCTGATCATCTGGCTCCAGGGCATCTGGCTGCCGTTGCACGGCTACAACTACAGCGACACCCCGCTGTGGGCGGGCATCTACCTGGTCCCGCTGACGATCGGCTTCCTCGTGTCAGGACCGGTCTCCGGCCGCCTGTCCGACAAGTTCGGCCAGCGCTCGTTCGCCTGCGCGGGCCTGCTGCTGATG
>JBOHCW010000358.1:0-4309 GCA_050725375.1 Actinocrinis sp.
GTCGCGGGACAGGCCGATCTCGGCACGGGTGGGGGGCAAGTTGCTGCCACCGCCACCGCCACCGCCACCGCCACCGTCCTCGGCTGACGGTCCGTCAGGCCCCGGCAGCGGCCACCACGCGGACAGCCAGGCGCGCTGGCCGGCATCGGGCCCGGCGCCGAGGCGTTCGGCGCCGTCGGCGGCCACCTCGACCGTCCGCCAGCCCTGCGGCGTCGCCTGGACGAGGTCGCACGGCACGTTGTCCAGCCATTCGTTGGCGATCAACAGTCCGGTGACGCCGGTCGGGATCGTGTTCCGCCAGACGAGCGAACGAGTCAGCTCATCGGGCCGCTCGGCGCGTTCGACCGCGATCAGCCGGAGGCGGTCGGCGAGCGGCTTCGGCACGGTGGACGGCGGTGGGTCTGACCGATCCGCCGCGTCCGGCTCGTCGTTGAGCTGCGCGAGGACGGCCTCCAACAACTCGCCGCGTCCGGCGCCCACGTCAACGAGCGCGACCTCGTCCGGGCACCCCAGGGCTTCGTCGGTCTCGCGCAGCAGGCGAAGGACCGCCGTCGCGAAAAGCGGCGATGCGTGCACCGAGGTGCGGAAGTGTGCCGCTGGACCGCCGCGCGAGCGGTAAAAACCGTCCGGACCGTACAGGGCACGCTCCATCGCCTGTGACCAGGGCATGTACGCCTCATCGGGCACAGGCTGCGGCCGGGCCGCCGGCGTTCGTCCCACCATGGGATGAGACCGTACCGCTCCAGGATGATCCGATAGTTCGCCCCGGCGGCGCATGGGAAGTTCGGCCGCGATTTCGTACGCTCGTCTGGTGACGCGCTTGTATGTATGGCTGCAGCAGCACCCGACCCTGGTCGACGGGGCGATGGCGGCCATCCTGGTGTTCTTCGGCGCGGTCTCGGTGTTCCAGCGCAACAGCCTGCCGGCCACGCTGGCCGGCGTCTTCATCGGCGCGCCGCTGCTGTTCCGCCGCCGCTTCCCCATGGCCGCCTTCTGGGGCGTGATGGTGCTCGGCGCCGGGCAGGTGCTGTTCGGCCGCCAGCCCTCCCTGTCCGACCTCGCCGTGCCGATGGCGGTGTACGCGCTGGCCGCGTACCGGACCCGCCGCGCCTCACTGCTCGGCCTCGCGCTGACGCTGGTAGGCGCCGCGATCGCGCTGAACCGCTGGGTGCCCGACCACAACAAGGCGACGGTGTCTGCCTTCACCTGGGCGTTCGCGTACGGACTGCTGATCTCGCCGTTGATCATCGCCTGGGTGCTCGGCGACTCGATGCGTTACCGCAGGGCGTACTACCTCGACTTGGAGGACAAGACGCGCCGCCTGGAACGTGAATGGGACCAGCAGGCCCAGATCGCCGCCGCAGCCGAGCGTGCGCGGATCGCCCGCGAGCTGCACGACGTGGTCGCGCACAACGTCTCGGTCATGGTCGTGCAAGCTGAGGGGGCGTCATACGCGCTCGACAGCTCGCCGGAAACGACGCGTCGCGCGCTCGGCGCCATCGCCGAGACGGGCCGTACCGCTTTGGCGGAGATGCGTCGCCTGCTCGGCGTGCTGCGCTCGGAGGGAAACGAGGCGGACCGTGCGCCGCAGCCGGGCGTCGAGCAGCTGGAGGACCTGCTTGAGCAGGTGCGGGCGGCGGGTCTAGCCGTCGACTTCACGGTGCAGGGCGTGCCCGTGCTGTTGTCGGCGGGTATGGCGCTGGCGGCGTACCGCATCGTGCAGGAGTCGCTGACCAACACCCGTAAGCACGGAGGCCCGTACGTGAGCGCGCAGGTCGCGCTGCACTACGGTGAGGATGAACTACGCATGCTGGTGAGCGACGACGGCCGTGGCGCGGCCGCGCTGACCGATGGACAGGGCAACGGGCTGACGGGGATGAGGGAACGAGTGGCGATGTACGGGGGAGCGCTGCACGCGGGCCCGCGCACTGGAGGCGGTTATCAGGTGGAGGCGGTCCTGCCCTACCGCGCCGCACTTATCCGAGAGGCGGCGTGACCGCGTGACAGGCACCATCCGCGTAGTCCTGGTCGACGACCAGGAACTGCTGCGCACCGGCTTCCGGATGATCCTCGACGCGCAGCAGGACATGGAGGTCGTCGGCGAGGCGGCCGACGGCATCGCCGCGCTCGAACTGCTCGACCACGTCGACGCGGACGTGGTGCTGATGGACGTGCGCATGCCGGCGCTGGACGGCGTCGAGACGACGCGGCGGCTGCTCGGCGCGGTCAGCCCCGACGCCGCGGCCGACGGGCGCCACCCGAAGATCCTGATCCTGACCACCTTCGACCTCGACGAGTACGCCTTCGCCGCGATCAAGGCCGGGGCCAGCGGCTTCCTGCTCAAGGACGTGCCGCCGACCGAGCTGCTGTCCGCGATCCGCGCCGTGCACAGCGGTGACGCGGTGGTCGCGCCGTCCACCACCCGGCGGCTGCTCGACCGGTTCGCCCCGATGCTGCCCGCGGGCGCCGCGCCGACCCCGCCGACGATGTCCGTGCTCACCGAGCGCGAGCGCGAGGTGCTCGGCCTGGTGGCGCAGGGCCTGTCGAACTCGGAGATAGCGGCCCGGCTGGTGCTGTCCGAGGCGACCGTGAAGACACACGTCGGCAGAATCCTGATGAAGCTTGAACTGCGCGACCGCGTCCAAGCCGTCGTGCTCGCCTACGAGTCGGGGCTCGTGCGGCCGGGACCGCACGGCTAGACGGCAGGTGGGCGCCGGTTAGGCAGTGCCTGGACGGCGGCGCGACTATCGGCAGCGCCCTCCAAGGGCGTCGCGGCGACCAAAGTTATGCCACCTGCCGTGACGGGTGTGCTGAATAGGCACGCAGTGCGGCGGGAATGCCTTCACGGTGTGGACCGTCATCGGGATCCAGCTCGCGCAGCATCCGGCGCGAGTCGTCCAACATCGCGCCGTAGATCGACCACAGCATCGTCGGGGCGTCGTCGTCCGGGTGCAGCGCCGTGGCGGCCTCGCGCGCGTGCGGCTTCGAGGACTTGATCAGCCGGCTGAGTTCGTCGTACACCCGAGTGCCGGACTTGTCCGGCAGCTGAAGCCGGCCGTACGCGTTAAGGGCCTTCGCCGAGTCCTCAAGCAGCAGTACCAGCTCCTCGGGGATCGCGCGGTGCGCGCGCGGGATGCCGGCGAAGTCGGCGGTCAGGTCGGACAGGCCGCGCATCAGGCTGTTGAGCTGGGTGGCGACGTGGTCCAGCGCGATGGCCGCCTCGTCCACGCGGTGCACGTCGTCCAGGTGCACGGCCCGGCGTGGGTGGTACTTGAGCGACTCGTCGGCCTGCTCGGCGATCTTGCGCGCGGCCCGCGCCGAGGAGGCCAGCGCCCGGCTGCGGTCCAGCCAGTCCCGGGCCTGCTGGTGCGTCCAGTCGCCGCGCAGCCGCTTGGCCACCTCGGAGCTGAGCGCCGCCATGTCGTCGGCCAGGTCGGCCAGCTCCTTGGCCGCGGTGCGGGCGAACGCGGGCGGCGCGATCACCATGTTGACCGTCACCCCGATCGCCGCGCCGATGACGCTGTCCAGCACCCGGATCGTGCCGTAGCCGTTGCCGAAGGCCAGCACCAGCAGGCCGGTCACCGCGACCTGGGTCACCTGCGTGCCCAGTTGCAGCGTGCGGCCGAGTACCAGGCCGAACACCACGATCAGCGACATCGTGGCCATGTTGACGCCGAGGTAGCGCCCGATCGCGAGCGCGCCGACCATGCCGGCGACGATCCCGGCGCTGTACTGGATCGCCCGCCGCACGGACTGATAGAGCGTCACCTGCACCACGACGAGTGCCGCCACCGAAGCGAGCACCGGGTCCCTCACGCGCAGGACCTCAGACGCGATGCCCCACGCGAGCGCGGCGGCCACAGCGGCCTTCGCGGTCTGTACGAACGCGTCGCGCTCGCGCACCAGCCAGTGGTCGAAGCCGTGCAGCCGGAACGCCCGCAAGACGCGCGAGGGCGCCTTTGCGCCGAGCGTCATCCGGGAGCGAGCGCGGTCCACCAGCGCCGCGACGAACCGGCCCTCTTCACCCGACATGAGCGCCATTCTCCCGTATCACCCCCTTGGGGTCCCCCTTGTCTTCCAACATCGGGCCGGCGCCGCTTCGTCCCTCCGCGGAGCACGGCGGTCGTCGGTGCGAACGCGTACTCTTGAGCCACGTCCGGTACCCCGAGCGGGACTGGAACGGACACGGATGAGGAGTGAGGCGTGGACGGCCCGCTGACGCCCCCCGCGGCGAGCACCGCCGCCGACGCGGACACCGCCGCGGCCGTGGCCGCGCGCCCCGGCCGCTTCACCGTCGGGGTGATCGGCG
>JBOHCW010000359.1:0-2981 GCA_050725375.1 Actinocrinis sp.
GGCCAAGAACGAGCCCGGATGTCCGCAGACCACGCAGTTCCTCTTGGAATGGCCGCAATCCGGCACGCCAGAGCCGTGGAGCCGCGTCAGGCATCCACCGATGCCGTCGACCGTGCTGATCTGCGTCTACGCCGTGCAGAACGCGAACACGCCCGAGCCGGTCGGGGCACTGCTCGGCGGCCTGAAGCTGACGCCGGCTCAGGGCCGCGCCGTCGACCAGGCGCTCGCCGAGGCGAGTACCGGTGCTTATCCCGTGCCCCGATGCGGCACGGCCCACCGGTCCCGGTTCGTCGCGATCGGTGCTCCCGGTAACCTGCCCTATCTCGCCGACCTGCAGGGATGCATGCGGCTTCGATATCCGAACGGCTATCTCGCCGCGCCGCCGCCCGGTCTGGCGGCCGTCCTGCGGCAGATCGCGATCAACTAGCGGCGTAGGGTGCTGATCGTGGACAAACCTCGTGTAGGGCACATCCAGTTCCTCAACTGCATCCCCATCTACTGGGGACTGGTCCGCTCGGGCGCGCTGCTCGACCTGGACCTGATCAAGGACACCCCCGAGAAGCTCTCCGAGAAGCTGGTGGCCGGAGACCTGGACATCGGTCCGATCTCGCTGGTCGAGTTCCTACGCAACGCGGACGACCTGGTCGTGCTGCCCGACATCGCGGTCGGCTCGGACGGCCCGGTGATGTCCTGCAACCTGGTCTCGCAGCTGCCGTTCGCCGACCTCGGCGGCGAGCGGGTCGCGCTCGGCTCCACCTCGCGCACCACGGTGCAGCTCGCCCGGATGGTGCTGCGCGAGGTCCACGGGGTCGAGCCGTCCTACTACACCTGCCCGCCGGACTTGGCCCAGATGATGCAGGAGGCCGCCGCCGGCGTGCTGATCGGCGACGCGGCGCTACGGGCCACGTTGCACGACGCGCCGCGGCTCGGCCTGCAGCTGCTCGACCTCGGCGCCGCGTGGAAGGACTGGACCGGCCTGCCGATGGTGTTCGCGGTCTGGGCGGTGCGCCGCGACTTCCTGGAGCGCGAGCCCGAGCTGACCCGCGAGGTGCACGCCGCCTTCCTGCGCTCGCGCGACCTGGCGATGGAGGAGGTCGGCAAGATCGCCGAACAGACCGCGCGCTGGGAATCGTTCGACGCCGCGGCGCTGGAGAAGTACTTCACCACGCTCGACTTCTCGCTCGGCGCCCGCCAGCTCGACGGGGTCCGCGAATTCGCCCGCCGGGTCGGCCCGCAGATCGGCGTCGCACCCGATCCGACCCTCGAGCTGTTCGTCCCCTGAGAAAGCGGGGACCGGCAGGCGGCTGCGCCGACCAGGCGTGCGTCCGCATCGCTGACGACGGTCCCTGGCCCCACGCTGACGACGGTCTGTGACCGCAACGACTGAGCGGGCTGTGCACCGGCCGCTCCATTGGCGTGCGCCGCCGCGTACCCTGAGGGCAGGAATGGATCGGGAAGGTCGGTAGACAGATGGTTTCGCTGAGCACGCAGCTCCAGGACGCGCTCGACCGCGCCGCCGACGGCGGGCGGATCTCCGAGCAGGAGGCACTGGAGCTGTACCGGCACGCTCCGCTGCACGCGCTCGGGCGCGCCGCGGACGCCGCGCGTCGCAAGAGGTACGCAGACACGGCTGACATCGCGACGTACATCATCGAGCGGAACATCAACTACACGAACGTGTGCGTGACCGCGTGCAAGTTCTGCGCGTTCTACGCGCCGCCGAAGTCGGACAAGGGCTGGTCCCGCGACCTGGACGACATCCTGCGCCGCTGCGGCGAGACGGTCGCGCTCGGCGGTACCCAGATCATGTTCCAGGGCGGCCACCACCCCGACTACGGGGTCGAGTACTACGAGACCGCGTTCCGCGCGATCAAGGACGAGTACCCGCAGCTGGTCATCCACTCGCTCGGCGCCTCCGAGGTGCAGCACATGGCCAAGGTCTCGGCCGTCCCCGTCGAGGAGGCCATCTCCCGGCTCAAGGCGGCCGGCCTGGACTCCTTCGCCGGCGCCGGCGCCGAGATGCTGCCCGAACGGCCGCGCACCGTGATCGCCCCGCTCAAGGAGTCCGGCGAGCGCTGGCTGGAGATCATGGAGAGCGCGCACCGGCTCGGCTTGGAGTCCACCTCCACCATGCTGATGGGTACCGGCGAGACCAACGCCGAGCGGATCCGGCACATCGCCATGATCCGCGAGGTGCAGGACCGCACCGGCGGCTTCCGCGCCTTCATCCCGTACACCTACCAGCCGGAGAACAACCACCTGAAGGGCCGCACCCAGGCCACCACGCTGGAGTACATCCGGATGATCGCCATCTCCCGGCTGTTCCTGCACAACGTGGCGCACATCCAGGGCTCATGGCTGACCGTCGGCAAGGAGGCCGGGCAGCTGACCCTGCACTACGGCGCCGACGACCTCGGGTCGGTCATGCTGGAGGAGAACGTGGTCTCCTCGGCCGGCGCCCGGCACCGCTCGAACCGCACCGAGCTGATCCACCTGATCCGCACGGCCGGCCGGATCCCCGCCCAGCGCGACACCCTGTACAACCACCTGATCGTACATACGGACCCTGCGAGCGACCCGGTGGACGACCAGGTCCGCTCGCACATCTCCTCGACCGCGCTGCCTCTCGTCGACGCGCACTGACCCGAGCCCGCGGCGTCAACGGGCTCGAATCCGTTCGGCTTTCGAAGAAGTTTCGAGCCCGCCGACGACTCCCGGCCGTCTGGAGTTCGTCGGCGCTTCACCGAGCGGCGGGGGACTGTAACGAACTTCGTGTGTGGGGGATGGTGGTCCGGAAAGACTGCGGGTGAGCCCGTGGTCGGGAGGATCTTCGATGGCTGAGAACGAGAGGGATAGGAACGCGCTGGAGGGCGCGGTTGTGGTGCGTTCCGCGGAGCTGGAGCCGGCGTCGCGCGGTGAGCTGGAGGTGCGTATCGCCTCCGAGTTGCTGGAGCGGGCGAGGGCCGAGGGCGTCTCGCTGG